>NZ_CAKMJU010000118.1:0-38422 GCF_927416815.1 uncultured Acetobacterium sp.
ATGAAACAGGAAGTGAAGGAACAAAAACTTCATTTGCATTTAAACTATAAATTGCAACGAGGCAATTTTATAAGCGACGTAGCTTAAGGTTTAACTATCTATTTTGGATAGTTAAACTTTGAGCTATTTTTTTATCTAAAAATTTTGGTTAAACGCCGGAAAACCTCAGTGAATGAAAGAAGGTAGTGACAGAAAAAAAACGGGGAATGCTGTATTTTTGCGGCCTGCAGACCCTGTTACTCGAAATCCGGGTTAAATCACTTGCAAAAGATCAGGAGAAAAAAGCGATTGGAGTAATTTTGTCGGGAACAGGAAGTGATGGTACCTTAGGGATCCGGGCGATAAAAGAAGTCGGTGGCATGGTTATGGTTCAAGAAGAAGCAACGGCAAAATTTGATGGTATGCCCAGAAGTTCGATTGCGACAGGTCTTGTTGATTATATTTTGCCACCCAAAGTGATGGCCGAAGAATTGCTAAATTATATTTGTCATCCATCACCGCTAGATCATTTGATTCGTAACAAAGAAGTCACTGATGAAATCGATGAGTTAACTCGAATCTACATAATTCTTAGAAATTATTGTGGAATTGATTTTTCGCTTTATAAAGAAGCGACTATTATTCGTCGGTTAGATCGGCGCATTAAAATTAATCGTATTAATTCTTTGAGTGAGTATATCCAAATCATTACCGAGTCAGATCGAGAAAAAGAAATTCTGCAACGGGAATTGCTAATTGGGGTAACCGCTTTTTTTAGAGATGAAGAAGCTTATAAAAGCCTAAAGGAAAATGTTTTGCCGCAGATCGATTACTCGAAAAAAGCAATTCGGATTTGGTCGGCTGCTTGTTCTACGGGAGAAGAAGTCTATTCATTGGCAATGCTTTTCAGTGAGTTTTTAGAGAACGCTCAGATTGACTGTGAGATCAAGATATTTGCTACCGATGTTGACTCAAGAGCTTTGGAAATCGCCAGTATTGGTTATTATCCGGACAGCCTCGTTGCCGAGGTAGAACCCGAATTAATAGCTAAATATTTTATTAAAAAAGAAAATGGCTATCAGATTTCAGATAGCATCCGAAAAATGATTGTATTTGCCAATCATAATATTCTTAAAGACCCCCCTTTTTCTAAATTAAGTTTGCTTATTTGCAGAAATATGTTTATTTATATTAAGAGCGAACGTCAGCAAAAAGTTCTGGCCAATTTTTATTATTCTTTAAGTCCAGATGGTTATTTGTTCTTAGGTAGCAGTGAGTCCTTAGGGGATATGAGTTCAGCTTACAAGACTGTTGATAGCAAATGGAAAATTTATCAGTATAAAGAAGGCTATCAACTGCCACTAGATACGCAGATTGTCTATGGAGATGAGTATAGTAAAAGCCGTTACGCTTTTGACCAGAGGAGCCATATCATACCACCAAATCGGATAAAAATTGATAAGCTCCTTTCTGCGGTTGTTTCGGCTACTTTGCCCCCTTCGGTTATCATTGATAGAAACGATAATATTATTCAAGTGATTAATCAAGTGGGGTCATTTATTAGCACCCAACCTGGTAATTTCTCACAGAATTTCAATTCCAATATGTCCAAGGAATTATCCTTATTTGTTAATAATATTATTAGAAGGCTCAGAGAAGATAGAAACGAGGTGTCGCTCCAAAACATTAATATTTTTCAACACGAAAACCAATTGCTAACGATTAAGGGTCGGGTGATCGAAGAAAGCAAGATAGATTATTATCTCATTAGCTTTATTGTTAGCCAAGATATCGGGCAAGATGAAAATATTGTTAGCCTGGACATGTCAGTCGAAGTAAAAGACCGGTTTAATGAACTTGAAGGAGAACTGCAAGTCGCTAGAGAAGGTTTACAGGCAACAATTGAAGAACTTGAAACCTCCAATGAAGAATTACAATCCTCAAACGAAGAGCTGATTGCTTCTAATGAAGAATTACAAAGCACCAACGAAGAATTACAGTCAGTTAATGAGGAACTTTACACAGTGAATAATGAGTATCAGTCAAAAATCGAAGAACTGCTAAAGCTCACGAATGACCTGAATAATTTAATAAAAAACACTGAAGTGGTTGCTCTTTATTTGGACCAAAAACTATGCATCCGAAAAATTACACCCAATATTGCCAAAGTAACGAATATTATTGAATCCGATATTGGTCGTCCGATTTCACACTTTTTAGTTATGGATAACTATCCAGAAATTATCGAGGATATCAATACGGTCATCGAAACGCTGACCGGGATCGAAAAGGAAATTACAGATAATAAAGGAAATACCTGGATGACAAAAATTCGCCCTTATCGTACCGAATTCAATGCTGTCGATGGTATTATATTGACCTTTGTTGACATTAATGCCTTGAGTTTCGAGCGAAATTGTGTGTTAGAATCTAATGCGCGGTTAGATATGGCGCTTCGCATTAATAATATTGCTTGGTGGGAATATTATGTTGTGACAGGTCATGTTGATTATTCGCCCAATAAAGCAACAATGCTTGGTTACACGGAAGAAGAATTTCCCAATGATGTTTATGAAATTTGCAGCTTAATACATCCTGATGATTACGACACTACGATGCAAAGTATGAAAGATCATTTAGAAGGTAGAACATCGCAATGGAACACGACCTATCGAGTTTTGAAAAAAGATGGCTCCTATGGATGGTACCATGATCAAGGCGTCATTGTTGAAAGAGACCTTGATGGAAAACCTGTCAAGTTAATGGGGACTGTTACCGAAGTGAGCCGTCTTAAAGATGAAAACCCGCAATAAGTAGGAAGTATCAGGAGTGAAGGAGCAATGATATGGATAAAATCAACCGAAGGATATGGCAAGTCTTAAAGGAAAAAGAGCTGAATGTTGCGGAATTTGAAAAGGATACCAAAGAGCAAATTGTTCAAAAACTGTCGGTCTATCATGAAGAATTGAGTTATCAAAATGAAGAATTAAAAAGAATTAACCGTGACCTTGAAAAGAAACATCTTGAGTATGAACGGTTATTTATGGATGCACCGATTTGCTACTTGATATTAGATGAAGAATTAAAAATCAAGAAATATAATGACGCCTTTAAATCCTTGTTCAAAGAAGGATATTCTTTGGTCAACAAATCACTGACAGACTATATTTGTCCCTCTTCTCAAGATGCCTTATATTTTGTTCACCAGCAACTCAAAAGAAATGATGTAAATAATGAGACAGTAATCGGATTTGTAGATATGACGATTAATGAAAAAATAATCAGTTTTAAAATGTTTTGTAATATTGTTAAAGATAACCAGGGTAGTATATTTCGCTGTTCCTTAATTGATATTACCGAAGAACGTAATTATAAAGAGAAAACAGAATATTTAAGTTATCATGATCAACTAACGGGTCTATATAATCGACGTTTTTTTGAGGAAAAACTTAGTCGATTGGATACCACCTGTAACCTCCCCTTAGGCATTGTTTTAGCCGATGTTAACGGATTGAAACTTGTAAATGATGCTTTTGGGCATCACCAAGGTGACCGATTGCTTATTGAAACGGCAAATGTTTTGCGAAAAAGCTGTCGGCAAGATGATGTGATAGCAAGACAAGGTGGCGATGAGTTTGTCATCCTTCTTCCCAAAACTTCAGAATTAGAAATTAAGGACTTCATCCATCGGATCGAGCAATTAACCAATCAAATAGGCATTGAAGACTTAGTCTTATCGGTTGCGTTTGGCTTTAGTGTTAAAAAAAATATTGATGAACCGATTGATGGTTTGATTAAAAAAGCAGAAGATCAAATGTACAATAATAAACTCATTAATCACACGAGTCAACGAAGAAAGGTGATTGAGGGGATTAGTGCTACCTTGCACGAAAAACATCCTGGTGAAGAAGAGCATTCAAAACGGGTCAGTCATTATGCTTTAGAGTTGGGAAAGGCGTTGTGCTTAGAGGACAATGTCTTAGTTAATCTTCAAACAGCGGGTCTCTTGCACGACATTGGAAAAATTGCGATAGACTATAGGATTATCGAAAAAAATCAAAAATTAACAGCTGAAGAGTATTTTGAAGTCAAGAAGCATTCTGAAATTGGTTATCGCATTCTGATGACGTCTGGTTCCTTTGCGGAAATCGCTGAAATGGTGTTGTCGCATCATGAAAAAATAGATGGCACAGGTTACCCCAGGCAACTTCATAACAATCAAATATGTATTGAAGCTAAAATACTTTGTATTTGCGATGCCTTTGATGCGATGATCAGTGATCGACCTTATCGACAATCGCTGTCAATAAATGAGGCAGTCGAAGAGTTAATTAGTGGCAGTGGTAAACAATTTGACAGTCATCTGGTCACGCTCTTTATCGAAAAGGTAATTAGCCATCGGTGATCCAAGATATATCTTGCAATAAGAAAAAACGACTATCAGGTTGCGGGTGTATTCTCTTAGCTAGCTCTTTAAGCATCTTATTAAACCGTTATAAACGCATCACAGCTCCCTTCGAGGATTACTTTGTTAGCCCATAATTACATAGCTAAGAAAGTTATTGTCACTGTTGTGGGAATGATCTGAAAGTCTATGCAGCCGAAAAAGAAGCGTAATCGACGAAAACGGTGATTAGCAGATCATGGTGATCCGGCGACTCAAATGCCGAGGCTGCGGGAAAATCTTTACAGCTTCTTCCCACACTGATTACAATACTGGGAACCCTGGGCATGTTTTGAATGGCCGCAGATTGGACAGCTTTGACCTGATCGGGGTTCTTTTTTATGTGAGACATAAGAAAGCTCACTGGTAATAACGCCGGTCGGTACCGCGATGATCCCATAACCGACTAGCATCAGAGCGCTGGCAAGAAATTTACCCAGCTCGGTTTGAGGTGAAATATCCCCGTAACCCACAGTTGAGATGGTCACAATTGCCCAATACATCGATTCGGGAATGCTGACAAAGCCGTGTTCAGGACCTTCAATAACATACATTAGCGCGCCGACAATGATGATAATAAACAAGAGCGTGAAGAGAAAGACGCTAATTTTAGTTTTGCTGGCACGCAGGGCTTTTAACAAGGCGCCGGATTCGTCAATGTAGCGACCCATCTTAAAGATGCTAAATAGTCTAAATAGTCGCAGGATCCGGATAATCGGCAGGAAGCTACCAAACGAAATAAAGAAGCTGAGATATATTGGCGCAATGGCAATGAAATCGACAATGCCATAGAAACTAAAAAGATAATCGCGTTTTTTGGTTGTGACGATCAGCCGAAGACAATATTCGATGGTAAAGATAAGCAGAAAAAAATTCTGCAATATTAAAATGGTACCGCCAAGAGTCGCATGGATCGCGGCAATACTGTCGATGATAATTAAAAAACAACTGATCAAAATGGAGCAGATCAAGGCAATGTCAAAGGCTCGACCCAGGGGAGTGTCAAAGCCATTGATGATTTGATTCAGTTTTTGCTTCCAATCTTTGGGGTAGGTATCCATAAAAGCCTCCATAATATTCTAATTGTGAGAACCGTAAAATTGATCGCAGGTTCCGACTTGATTATAGCATAAATTTTTGCAAAAGTGCAGCGCTGATGGTTTGACAAGCAGCATCAGAGTCTAAAAAGGGGTTAGCAAAACTCCCGCCAGTAACCGTGAAGCAGGTTCTTTTGTTCTGTCAAAGCATCAAAAAAACTGCTGAAACACACGATACTCTTTGTAATTTTGTGGTTGCTCGCATATAATATTACTATTAGACAATCACAATCTAAGGGATTGCTATCATTTTTTAGTTGCATCGATATCCCAAGGCAAAAAATGGGTATGACAGAATGAAATAAATGTTAATCATGCCCTGAAAATTCTAAAATCAGAATTACAAGAAATGGAGAAAATTGATGAATAATAAGGTTAAGAAAATTGCGATTTTAACAGGCGGTGGCGACTGTCCCGGCCTGAATGCGGTAATCCGGGCAGTGACTAAAGCCGCCATTGCCAATTATGGCTATGAGGTTATTGGCTACAAGTTCGGCTACCGGGGTTTGTACGACAATGATTTTATTAAACTCGATGCTCAGGTTGTTTCGGGAATCCTCCATAAAGGGGGTACCATTCTTTACAGTTCAAATAAGGATAATCTTTTTGACTACCAGGTGGAAGAGAATGGCCAGTGTGTTAGAAAAGATGTTTCTGATGTGGCGATCGAAAACCTGAAAAAAGAAGGCGTCGATGTGCTGGTTGTCCTCGGTGGGGACGGCACCCTGGCTAGTGCCAGGGATTTTGCCCGGAAAGGCGTTAATGTTATCGGGGTACCGAAAACGATCGATAATGACCTGTCCAAAACCGATGTCACCTTTGGCTTTAATTCGGCCGTCGATGTCGTGGTTGATGCCCTCGACAAGCTCCATACGACGGCTGAATCCCACCATCGGATTATGATTCTTGAAGTGATGGGGCGAAACGCGGGCTGGATTGGTCTTCATGCCGGGATTGCCGGTTCTGCCGATGTTATTTTGATCCCGGAAATTCCCTTTTCCTTGGATGCTATTATCGCCAAATTAAATGAGCGTAGCCAACGTGGTTTGCCCTTTAGTATCATTGTCGTAGCCGAAGGAGCGATGGAAAAAGGCGGTGAGCTGACGATTCAGAAAATAGTTAGTAATTCGCCTGATCCGGTTCGGCTCGGGGGGATTGGCAATAAGCTGGCGTTGGCCCTGGAAGCAAAAATATCCCGTCATGAAATTAGAAATACGGTTCTGGGTCATCTGCAGCGGGGCGGCATCACGTCAGCCTATGACCGGCTCTTATCAACCCGTTATGGAGTGGCTGCGGTGGAATTGATTGCGCAGGGTAAATTTGGATATATGGTGGCAATTCAGGATGGCAAGATGAGTGAGGCATCGCTCGAAGAAGTAACCATTAAGAACAAGCTGGTTGATGTTGATTCTGAGCTGATTCATGTGGCAAAAAGCCTGGGTATTTCTTTCGGCGACTAGCAGCGGGTTTTCACAAAACCGCGATCTGTTATGACTGATCTTATTTCCGAACAAAAAAATAAAATAAACCGGCCGGGCAGAAAGTGTTCTGGCTGGTCGGTTTAGTAATAATAAAGGTGTTAAAACAATTAGTCAGTGTCAAAAAAAGCTTGTGAAAAAGGAACTTATTCCGGTGTTACTTCGGGAGCTTCGTCAGCGCTTGTCTCAACGGTTTCTTCAAGAACGACATCGTCTTCATCCACCAGAATCTCAGAAAGTATTTCGAAAAAGAAACCTTTTGCTGAGGCCAGCGACTCATTATGGGCGAACATGGCCAGCTTGTGGTAATCGACAAAACCATTTTCATCAGCATAAGGTTTCAGACGTTGAAGAAAAAATTCTTCGGTGATGGCATCTTCAAATTTTTCCTGTACCGTGTTAAAGATTGTAATTAATTCGCTTTTCTTCATGGTATTACCTTCTTTTACGTTATTTCAGTCAGATCAGACTGATAAATCAATTATAGGAGCGCAGCCACAAATAAACAAGTTTTATTTACAAAATGGGAAGAAATATATCGAGGGTCTTTGGATCGGTTCTAAAAGAAGGATGCCTCAGTGAGACATCCAAGAGATTATAAAACATTGGTGGACATGCTTTCGGCAAACAGGGCGATTCCCCCAAAGATGAGATATACCCCGGCAATGATGCCAAAGCCCAGCAGCATCACAAAGGGATTGAAAATCAGGAAAATAGATAAGAACATGTTAATGATTCCTGAAGCCAGTAGCCAGCCAGTTCCGGCGGCACCCTGTTTTTTCATTACCGCTGAAGCGGCGATCTGGTTCATGCCAGTAGATAAAGCAATAAAAGCCAGCATAAACGCCAAGGTGCTAGCCCGCGACAATGGGTCAGAGAAGATCAGCAGAACCCCGAGTAAGGTTGCCAAGATACCGGAGGTCAGGCTCCAGCCTTTCTTGATCTCACTTTTGGCAAACACAACGATGTGAAAAACCCCGTAAATAAGCAATCCGGCAATAAAAAACCACATGATCATTTGGGCTGCGAACATCGGCGCAAAAAAGATCAGGCCGCCAAGGATGATCATCAGGAGGGCGACAACAATCCCCAATGTTTTGGACATTTTTAGAAAATCATTCATCTTTTTTTCCTTTCAAGATTAAATATTTGGTTAATTCGTTCAAGGATATTTTATAATATTTAGAAAAGATAATCAAGTTAATTATAAGAAATGTAGAGTACTGATAATTATGAAAAATATGAATGAGAAAATAAGATTCATAAAAAGATATTAAATGGCAATAAAACTACAAGGAGACAAAAAATGTTAATGATTGAACCACACCTGTCTATCGCTGGTGGATTTAATAAAGCAGGTCAAGAGGCGCTTTAAATTGAAGCCAACACCTTTTAATTTATACCCGAATCAAAAAGCAGCGATGGTCAGGCTCATCGCTGCTTTTTTGCGCCATAAATAAACGACCTTATATTCAGACCGTGCATTAAATCAATAAGGACAAAACATAAGCCAATATCATATCCTCATTGAGATCCCAGGGATCAGCCATAATAGCCGCATCCTCTTGTGTCAATTCCGGATGACGGGCCGCATAGCTTTCAAAATAGTCCAGGTACTCAGATTTAATGGTTTCCATTTGACACCTCGTTAATATTTTCCATGATCGATTACATACTGATGAACCGCCTGGAGTTTCTCCAGATCCAGGCCTGTCCCCCGAAGAATCGATTTTCCGGTGGTAAAAATATAGCCACCGCCGGGGGCGCCTTCATCAATCATCTTTTTGGCCAGATCAATGCAGGCTTCGGTGGACTGGGATTTCAGCGCGCCAATGGGGTAGTTACCCATGATGCACATGGTCTTGCCGAGCTTTTCTTTGATCGTCTTCATTTCACCATACTCAAAAATTCCCACTACATTGGGTTTTAGGCTGGCCAGATAATCGTATCGTTTTGACCAGTTACCTTCGATAAACAAGGCCACCGTATAGCCCATGCCGGTTAGGGTGTTGACCAGGCGCGAAAAGGTTGGCCAGTAAAAGCGTTCAAACTGTTTGGGGTTTAAAAATGAGGGCATATGCAGGGGCATAAAGATGGCTGGGATTCTTTTGGGCGCTCCAGAGTAGCTGGTGACCCCCCATCGCAGCAGCAGTGGGTACAGGGCTTCACAGGCCTGCTCGACCAGCTCGGGACAGCGATGCATATCCACCGAAATGCCGATAAAACTGCGGAGCTGATCGGCCAGAAAATCAAAAGGGGCTTGAATCATGTTTTCGGAAATAATCGGAACTCCCACCGTGGCACTGCAGTGACTATCGATTTCCCGAAGCATCCGGCTATGGCGCTGATGACTGAGGGCACCCTTGGCCAGATTGAGTCCCCCCAGCATCCCGGGCTGATCAAAGGCCTTGTATTGACGGGGCAGAACCTTTTCTACCAGGGTCTTAAAAGGATCCTTAATGAGTTCCTCGTATTCACTCTCTAACATACCGCAGACCTCAGGGTGTTGCATAAACCCGTCTTTATTCGGAACGAAATTCTGAGAGCCGATGGTCGTGTATATCCCCGGACAGCGTAAAAAAGTTGATAGCGCACCATCGACCTTCATATCGCGGTAATAAATGGGTAGTGATTCCCTGAGAACCTCCAGATTCCAAGTCGCCGTTTTAAGGTGACGGCCACAATAATCAATTGCCACCTCGGGGCTGTTTAAGGCGAAAATTGGGATCCGGTCTGGTTTTTCAAGATTGATTGCTTTTTCAATGCGGATCAATCGTTCGTTTAATAATCCTTTGGTATCACTCATTTATATCGCCCTTTATCCTTATAATTGAAATCTTCTAAAAATATTATACAGGCTCAAATTATCATTATTTTTGACAATTGTCAATATTTATTGAGTTGAAAAAATGCGAAAAATCGGACGTGAAAATAGTGCTTGATTCAGTAAAAAAAATATGCTATTATTAAGTTAATAAGTGAGCAAGTGTTCACATATTAAGGAGAAAAGATGGATAGAGTTTTGAAAAACGATCATACCGAAGAAACCTTGTTTGAGGTGGCCGAATTTTTTAAGGTGCTGGGGGATCCCACCCGGATAAAAATCGTTAGTGCGCTATTTGAAAATGGCGAGCTGTGTGTGAATGATATTGTCAGCCTGGTGGATGTCAGCCGGACGGCGGTGTCCCATCAATTAAGGATCTTAAAAGACAAACGGATCATCAGTTACAGAAAAGAAGGTCAAATGAAATTTTATCACCTGGATGATGCCCATGTGGAAGTGATTGTACTTTTAACGATTACCCATTTAAGTCATCACTAGGCATATTGAAAAGAGGTTAGCGGAATGCGAGTATTTTTAGAAGGTCTGAACTGCGCCAATTGTGCAGGAAAAATAGAAAAGTTGGTTGGCAAAATGCCAAATGTCAGAGAAGCCAGTTTGTCCCTAGCGACCGGATCACTGGTGATTGACGAAGGGGAAGGCTTTGCTCAGGAGGAAACCTATGATGCCATTGTCAAACTGGTTCACTCGCTAGAACCCCATGTCGTGGTTTCTCAAAACCGGAAACAGTCGGCAGCAGTGGAACCCTGTGGCTGTGATGGACATGGCGAGGGACAGTATCAGGAAGAAGAATCGCGACTCTCAGGACATTCGCATGCAGGTTCGCTGGGAGATATGGATAAGCGGCAGAAGTTTGAGCTGATCTCCGCGATTGGATTATTTTTACTAGGCTTTGTGCTCCAAGCATTGGTTCCGGCCAATCTCGAAATGGTCACCGTTGGAGTTTTTCTGGGAGCCTACTTATTGGCTGGTTATCGGGTTATTTTGTTGGCTTTTCGAAATATCGGAAGGGGTCAGATTTTTGATGAAAATTTTCTGATGACGATTGCTACCTTTGGGGCGCTAGTCTTAACCGAATGGCCGGAAGCCGCTGGGGTCATGATCTTTTTCGGGATCGGCGAATATTTCCAGGATCGCGCCGTTGATAATGCCCGCCGTTCGATTGCTGAAACGATCAGTTTTAATGCCATCACCGCCAATCGGGTAGGCCCCGAAGGCGAGGTGGTTATTGATGCTAAAGCGGTTAAGGTAGGCGATGTGCTGGTGATTAAACCCGGTGAAAAAATCCCCGCTGATGGAATCATCATGCAAGGGCTTTCCCATCTTGATACCTCACCACTGACCGGGGAATCTTATCCCCGCAAGGTTGAAAAGGGCGATGAAATCTTAAGTGGGATGATTAATGGCAATGCGGTTTTAAAGGTTCTGGTTACCAAAGACTATGAAAACTCCACCGCCATGAAAATCATGCATCTGATTGAAGAAGCCAGTGATAAAAAGGGAAAAACCGAAAAATTCATAACCCGATTTTCGCGCTATTATACACCGATTGTAGTATTTTCCGCCGTTGCCATGGCAATCTTCCCGCCGCTTTTAATTCCCGGGGCGTCCTGGCAAACCTGGTTCTATCAGAGTTTGATCTTTTTGGTAGTCTCTTGTCCCTGTGCACTGGTTTTATCGATTCCAATCAGTTATTTTGGCGGGATCGGCCGGGCTTCTAAGGAAGGCGTTTTGATTAAAGGTGGGAATTATTTAGATGTCCTTTATCAGGCTGATGTGTTTGTTTTTGATAAGACCGGAACCCTCACCCAGGGCCAATTCAAGGTGCTCAAAACCGCGCCAGCAGCAGGGTTTTCCGAAGCCGAGCTGCTTGCGGCCGCCGCTGCCGGAGAACACTATTCTAACCACCCCATCGGCAAGGCGATCACCGCCTATGCCCAGCAGGAAGTTGATGAAACGCGGTTAAAAAATTACGCTGAAATTCCTGGCAAAGGAACCCGGGTGGAGGTCGATGACCAGATAATCCTGGCCGGCAATAGAAGCCTGTTGCGCGATCATCAGATTGAGGTCAACGGCAGTGATGAAGAGGGCACCCTGGTTTATCTTGCCATTGATGGCAAACTGGCCGGATACCTGGTACTAGGTGATCAGGTTAAAGAAAATGCGCTGTCGGCTTTACAGGGGCTAAAGCGGCTGGGTGTCAAAAAAACAGTGATGCTTAGTGGCGATAACGCCAGCGTTGCCAACCAGGTCGGGAAAAAGTTAAGCTTAGATGAGGTGATGGGCGATTGCCTGCCTCAGGATAAGGTCGCTGCCTTTGAGAAAATCAAGGCGGAGAATAAGGATGGAAAAACCATCTTTGTCGGCGACGGGATGAACGACGCCCCGGTTCTGGCGATGGCCGATGCCGGGATCGCGATGGGAGCCTTGGGTTCGGACGCCGCCATTGAGGCAGCTGATATTATTCTGATGAAGGATGATCCAATGGACATTACCAAAGCGGTCGATATTGCCAAATATACCAGACGGATTATGATTCAGAATATTGTTTTGGCATTGGGGATTAAAATCACTGTGCTGACGCTGACCTTCTTTGGGATGGGGGAAATGTACCTGGCTATTTTTGCCGATGTTGGTGCGGCCATTCTGACGATTCTAAATACCAGCCGGATTCTGCGTTATCGGGGATTTTGGCAGAAAAACCGATATTAAGCTTAATGATCTAACAGCACGGCAAAATTTGATCAAATTTTGCCGTGCTGTGCTTTTTGGCGATTATGCTAGCGCGTGATAGGAGTCTAAACGGCAGTGCTTTTTTGAGATAAAAAAGAGCGTCGATAACCGCAAGCTGCGGTTATCGACGCTTTAAAAAATTTATCAGATCGGCTTGCCAAGAGCACCAGCATAAATATTAAGACGTTTGCCACGAACAAAGCCAATCAATGTCAGATTAAACTGACGAGCCAGTTCAATGGCAGCATTAGTTGGCGCAGAATGAGAAGCAATCACCGGAATACCGCAACGAATCGCTTTAATAACCATATCAGAAGGGATCCGACCGGTTGTAAAAAGGACAGCGTGACTGAAGTCCTGATTGTCAGTCAAGGCCATACCGACTGTCTTATCAACGGCGTTATGGCGACCAATGTCTTCACAGACCAATATTTCGTTGTCGTCAACGGACAGCGCAGCACAATGTGTCCCACCCGTTTCATTAAATAAAGCAGCATTTCGGTTGCAGCTGTTGGCTAGTTTAAAAATTGTCTCTTCGGAGCAGGGATGCGCTGGCAATGATTTAAGTGTGCTGATTTGTGCGGCCTGCCTGATCTTTTTATTATTGCCACAAGAAATTGAGGCACTGGTGGTATCATGATCAAGGCTATTTAGCGAAATGATTTTGTTTAATTGAACCTTAACCCGCTCACCACTTTTGCAAATATAAATAAAGTCGATATCATCTAAATGATCGATATAACCCTCACTAAACAGGTAACCGAGGATCAATGCATCAAGTTTTTCCGGGGTGCAAACCAGCTTAAAAGCCAATTGTTCATTAATGTAACAGCTTAGGTGATGCTCTGTAATGACACTGTCATTAAGGTCTTCGTGACTCGGCTGATCGTTGGCGTTTAGACGGATTCGTACGATTGAAAAAGCTTCTTTTAATTCTAAATCAAGTGCTTCGTTAATGATTTTCACGTAATTGTCCTCTTCTGTTTAGAATGCTGTGAGCAATGCTTTGGTGAAGGATTTGTCTTACAGCGCCGCAATTTATGAATAATTCGAATTTTATACATGCTGAATAGTTATTAAAAAGCATTATTTTTTAACGTTTTTTGAACGTCGGATATGGTTTTTTAATTCTCTCGGGGTATTTAAATTACTGAACATTTCCCAACCGGGACTATAACTGCGGGCAATACTTTCCTCGACATAATGCAAATTTTCGGCTTCAAAACACTTATAAATACTTTTTCGGCCGGAGTCGAGAAATTTTTGAATTCTGGGAATCAGTTCAATACTGTAAAAAGCATTAAATGGTTCGATCCATTCTTCATAGCGCGTAACACAGCCAGAAATCCCCGTGCTTTCGTTAATGATGCGGATCATGTATTTGACATAATCGCTATTATAATGAGGCATGTCACAGGCTGTGACATATAGAAACTGTGATTGCGACTGTAATAGTGCCGAATAAATACCAACCAGTGAGGCCGATAGTTCCAGGACGTCCGGGTAAACACCGCTTAAACCAGAAATAGTAGGAATATCTTGGCGGTTACAGCCGACAACAATAATATCATCAAAGTCTTTTGAAAGTTGTTTGACGATCTGACTTAAAATGTTTTCGCCTTCAATCCGTAATTTTTTTTTGTCATATCCCATCCGCTGGCTTTGTCCGCCAACAAGGATTGCAGCTGTTTTTGTTTTGTCCATGATCATTTCCTCTCCGACACATACGTGTTGCCAGCAATGGCTAAACTAACCATAAATAAATTATTCTAGTTTTCAGATTTTCATTATATTCTAAATTTTTAGATTTGTCATTGATGTTTTTCGCAAAGTTATGAAATGTTTTATAGTGTTCTAAAATACTGCCCAGATTTTAAATATCCGGAATTTTGCCATAAGAGAGATAAAATTGCTGCGATTATTAAAAAGCAGCCTTGAAATAATCGAGCAACAAGATCATGGAGATATGGTAAAAATAGGATTTTTACGAAAAATAAAGGTTTTTAGGGGCTGTTATCGATAAACGAGGACAATTAAGTATAGGTAAATCGTAAAAAAAACAGAACAGAAAAAAAACAGAGAAAAAATAGGAAAAATATAATCGGAATAAGAAAAGCCTTAAACCATTTTTAGGACGCTTGAAATAAGAATAACAGGGCAAACAGGCATTTTTAGGAGGGGAAAATTTTACGGAATGCTTAAGACGGAAATTTGTTAAAAAATTATCAATGACAAATCGGAATATTTCTATTATAATTAGGGTACTAAAAAATAGGGGGAAAAAGATGGTTAATTTAATAATTGATGGGCAGAACATCAATGTCGAACCAGGAACAACAATTCTAAAAGCAGCGAGTTCCATAGGCATTGAGATTCCGACTCTGTGTAGTTTTAAAGATTTCACTCCTGATGGAACGTGTCGGATGTGTTTGGTAGAAGTCGTGGGTTCAAAAGAATTAGAGAAAGCTTGTTCAACTGAAGTTGCTGAAGGTATGGTGGTTAATACCGATACATTTGTAGTACGAAACGAGCGACGTAAGGCACTAAAAGCATTGATGGTCGATCATAAATTTGATTGTATGGCGTGTTACAAATATGAAACCTGTTTCTTTGTCGAAAATAATGCAAACTTGATTGATTTTGATACCTACAAGGCAGAAGGGACACCGGGTTATGCTGAGCGACCGTTGGACGATTCTAATCCGTTTTATTTTTATGATCCCGGCAAGTGTGTGCTTTGTGGCCGCTGTATCAAAGCCTGTGATCACTTACAATGCAGTCATATTTTAGCGGCGTTCGATCCGGAAAAAGATAATATCATTAAAACCTTTGATAATTTACCAAGAGCAGAAACCGACTGTGTCAGCTGTGGAAATTGTATCGCTGTATGTCCAACCGGAGCACTAGCACCTAAGCAGTTCAAGCCCTTTAAATATGCCAAACATGTTAAAACAGTTTGTCCCTATTGTGGCGTCGGATGTACCGTGAATCTAAAAGTAATTGATAATAAAATTACTGACGTATTTAGCACCGAGGGTGATGTAAACGATAATATGTTATGTGTAAAAGGACGTTTTGCGCATGATTTCGTTAGCAGTCCAGATCGACTGACAACACCCCTGATTAGAAAAGATGGGGTCTTGCAAGAAGCAAGCTGGGAAGAAGCGATTGCATTAGTGGCTAAAAAGTTAAACGAAGCAAAGGCCGAAGGACCACAGGCGGTAGCCGGATTGTCCTCAGCACGATGCACTAACGAAGAAAATTATGTCTTCCAGAAGTTTATCAGAACGGTGGGAGCAACAAATAATGTCGATCATTGTGCCCGTTTGTGTCATGCAGCAACGGTAGCTGGTTTGGCCAAATCGTTTGGTAGCGGCGCGATGACAAATAGTATTGAAGAAATAGACATGATGGATGTTATGCTTGTTTCGGGCTCTAATACAACCGAGACGCATCCGGTTATCGGGGCAAGAATAAAACAACGAAAAGCGCAGGGTGCGGCATTGATTGTTGCCGAACCGCGAAAAATTGAACTGGCTAACTATGCAGATGTCTATTTGCAGATCAAACCAGGGACAAATGTTCCCTTATTTAATGGTCTGATGCGAGCTATTCTTGATGCCGGCCTTGAAGATAAAAACTTTATCACCGAACGAACTGAAGGTTACGAGGCCTTTATCGAATTTATGAATACCATTACCGTTGAAGAATGTGCCGAAATTTGTGGTGTTGATCCAGCTGAAATGCGAAAAGCGGGAGAGCTATATGCCACTAAGGATAAAGGCGGAATCTTCTATTCGATGGGTCTTACACAGTTTAATACCGGTACCGATGGCGTTATGACGACCGCTAACTTAGCGATGCTGACCGGAAAAATTGGTCGCGAGGGCTGTGGCGTTAATCCGCTGCGTGGTCAGAATAATGTTCAGGGCGCCTGTGATATGGGAGCCTTACCAAGTGATCTGCCCGGTTATCAAAAAGTCGCAAATGCCGAAGTTATTGAAAAGTTTGAAGCCGCCTGGGGCGTAACAATGCCTCAAAACGTGGGAAAAACCTTAACTGAAATTATCAACGGCGTTGGCGACAATACCATTAAATTCTTGTATATCATGGGTGAAAACCCGATGGTTTCAGATCCAAACACCAATCATGTCAGAAAATCGCTGGAAAAGGCTAACTTTATCGTGGTTCAGGACATTTTCCAGACAGAGACGACTGAATATGCCGATGTTGTTTTACCGGCATCTGTTTATGCTGAAAAAGATGGAACCTTTACTAATACTGAGCGCCGGATTCAGCTTGTCAGAAAAGCGGTTGAAGCGCCTGGGGTAGCAAAAAGTGACTGGGAAATTATTGCCATGATCGCTAAGGAAATGGGCGCTAAAGGTTTTGATTTTAACAGTGCTTCAGAAATTATGGATGAAATTGCTGCGGTAACGCCAAACTATACGGGCGTATCACATCAGCGACTGGAAAATGGCGATCGCATCCAATGGCCATGTTTTAGCAAGGATTCTGAAGGGGCGAAATTCCTTCATGCCGGAAAATTCACCAGAGGTTTGGGAGCCTTTATGATTGCCGATTATATTCCACCAGAAGATCAGGCTGATGAAGAATACCCGCTGATTTTAATGACCGGTCGAATTCTTGAACATTATCATACCCGAACCATGACAAAACGGACACCAGGTATCGAAGTGATTGCTGGCGATGCCTTTGTCGAAATCAATCCGGCTAAAGCTGAAGAATTTGGAATCGCCGAAGGTGATGTGATCAATGTCACTTCGCCAAGGGGCAGTGTTTTTGCCAAGGCCCGCTTTAATGAGGGGATCATGGAAAACAACCTGTTTATGCCTTTCCACTACGGCGATAGCGGAGCCAACTGCCTGACCGGTGGTACAGTCGATCCAATTGCCAAAATTCCACCATTAAAAGTGTCGAAAGTTCGCATTACCAAATAAAAAAATATCTGTTTTACTCAAGGGGTGCGAAAGCACCTCTTTTTATGTGGTGTCGGGCTTTGACAGTCGGTCGAAAAAAATAAAAGCATAACAAAATTGACAGCGTTTACTTGACAATCGAGCGGTAAAGGTGTATCATATTATTGTAAACATGTACACACATGTCACACAAGTTTTTTATCGGATCATTTTTTTCAAAGGAAGGGTATTATAATGCTGGATTTAAAGGGTTTAACACAGGCAGTTGGAGATTTAGAAGAAGAAGATGTAATGGAATTACTTAATGATTTTGTAGCGACTAAGCCCTCAGAAGCCGAAGCACAGGAAGCGGTTGCAGCCTGTCAGGGTGGGATGGCAATCGTTGGAGATCTTTTCGAAAAGGGCGAATATTTTGTTGGCGACCTGATTTTTGCAGGGGAATTACTAACCGAAGCAATCAATGTCTTAAAACCAGTTTTAGGCAGTGAAGACTCGGCTGTTGCTGGAACCATCATTATCGGAACAGTTCATGGTGACTTACATGATATCGGAAAAAATATTTTTAAAAGCATGTCCGAAGCGGCTGGTTTTGAAGTGATCGATTTAGGAATCGATGTCGCTCCGGAGCTCTTTGTCGAAAAAGCCAAAGATTGTAATCCGGCAATCATCGGTATGAGTGGGGTTTTAACTTTAGCGATTGACTCCATGAAAGAGACTGTCGACGCGCTAAAAGCCGCTGGAATTGATGCGAAAGTGATTATTGGCGGAAATCCAGTCACCAAAGAATCATGTGAATATGTTGGTGCTGACCAGTTTACCACCAATGCCGCCGAAGGCGTAAAAATCTGCCAGAGCTGGGTATAGGTTTAGACAGGAATGTCGGAATATCCACAAAAGACCGAAAAATAGAATAAAAAATCAAGGATAAGAAGAAGAGAATTAACTCAACTTGTTATCCTTTTTTTATTCAGAAGAGATCATTTTTGACTCTAAAACTAAAAGATTTGTAGATATATGTATATACAGGTCGATTCAAGTATGGTATAATTTCGACAAACGATTTCAAGAAAATCGAAAAACGTTGAAGGAGGAAAACGTGTGAACAATTTTTTAACCCCGGCAGAGATTGTTGAAGTTATTTCCAAAGGTTTTGGAAAGAACAGAACTACTATGCCAATACTGAAAATGGTTATTTTAGGTATTTGTGCAGGTATGTTTATTGGTTTTGGATCTTATGGTTTTACGGTCGCAACTGCAAACGCAGGAGCAGGATTTGAGGGAACCCTCGGTCGATTTATGGGGGCAGCAGTCTTCCCCGTGGGTCTGATGTTTGTGGTAATGTTTGGAGCTGAACTTTTTACCGGCAACAACTTACTGACAATCTCTTGTGGTAAAAAAGATATTGGTTGGGGCGAAATGCTTCGCAACTGGGGTATCGTTTGGGTTGCCAATTTTATTGGCTCGGTAGCCCTGGCCTGGTTGATGTCTCAAAGTGGCCTTTACGGTGAAGCAATGGTAACGAAGGCGATGGCAATAGCTGAAGCCAAGGTTGCAATTCCATTAGTTGAAGTTATTATTCGTGCTACTTTCTGTAACATCTTTGTTGTTTTAGCGGTATGGATGCAAGCTGGTGCTAAAGATGTAGCTGGTAAAATACTAGCCATCTGGTTCCCGATTATGCTCTTTGTATTATCCGGCTATGAACATAGTGTTGCAAACATGTTCTTTATCCCAATGGGCTACTTTGTTGGCGCAGATATTACCTGGGCTCAGATTATGATTAACAATATCATTCCGGTTACAATTGGGAATGTCATTGGTGGTGCAGTTCTGGTGCCAGCAGTTGCTTATTACTCATATTGTAAATGTGGCCCAAAAGCCTAGTTTAGTAACTTTTGCTCTTCAATTGTGAAGAGCAAAGGCCTCTAAACTTAAAGTCGTAAAAATTTGCAAGATTTATCTTAATTATACCATTATAAAAAATAACAATTTAGGTTATAATTAAGAGGATCTTATATTACAGATCAGTAATTCCAGGTGTGGTCATTAAAATAATCAGATCGAGACCAGACATGGCCGGATATTTAATTTACACCTCAAAGGGAGCGAAACCTAAACTATGAAACATAGCATTGTAAGATCCATCGAAGGATTATATGAAGATCGAACCCTGGAGCTCGTTCGAATTGCTATTCGAAAGGGGTTTAAACCAATTGATATTTTCAATTGGTTACAAACCGGAATGGAGCGGGTCGGTAAATTATATGAAACCAGCGATTATTTTATTGCTGATTTGATTTTTGCCGGGATCATTTTTCAGGAAGTGATGGAACTCGAAGAATTAAAGGAAATTACCAAAATAACACCTAAAAATAAAATCGGCAAATTACTGCTTTTTTCGGTATTTGGTGATTGCCATGACATTGGCAAAAATATTTTCGGTTCCTTTGCCCGAACGGCAGGATTTGAACTCGTTGATTTAGGGACGGATGTTTCCCTCTATCAGGTCATGGAAGCGATTGAAACTGCAAAACCTGATATCATCGGAATGAGTGGGATGCAACAGGAAACCATTTATGAAATGCGCGCGGTGGTCTGTGAATTGGTTAGCCGGGGAATCCGGGACGATTTTCGGGTGATTATCGGCGGTGCGGTCATTGATGAAAAAGCGGCCCAGATCGTTGGTGCCGATTTTGCTACCAAAGATGTAATGACAGGTGTTGAAAAATGCAGATTATGGATGATTGACAAAACGGGAATGAAAAAATAACGATAAATAGACCAAGGTGGTAGAATAATGGGATCCCCCGAATATTTAAAAATAGTTGATGCAATAAAACATAGAATTACCAGTGAAGAAATAAAACCGGGTGATGCCATACAGTCAGAGAATCTCCTTTGCGAAGAATTTAATGTCAGTCGAATGACGGTCAGAAAAGGTCTGGCGGTACTCGTCAATGAGGGATACATCTACTCCATTCCGGGTAAGGGCAACTATGTTTGTGAGCCTAATCTGGATTCATATACACTTCATTTTGATGAAATGATGACCACTGAAAAAAAAGGTGAGGAAATCCGGCTGATTGAGGTCAATGTCGTGAAACCCAGCTATGAGGTGGGTTTCAATCTGGAAATGGCCGAAAACAAGCATGTCATCGTTGTAAAACGGGTGTTTGTCAGCGATGGTGTGGTCAAAGCCTTTGATATCAAGTATATTCCTTATTATCGGGGCATTCCGATTGTCGAAAAAGAGATTCGCTATGCCACCTTTCCGGAGATGGTGGCTAAAAAGAATTCTATTTTTGCGATGACTAAAAAGCTAAAAATCCGTGCCATGGCAGCTAAAGGGGAAGTCAGTCAGGTGCTCGATATTATGGAAGGCGATCCGGTTCTGGTGGTTGAGCAGAAGTTGCTGGATGAAAAAGATCATCCGATTGGATGGGGTTTGATGTACTTTACCGGGGAGGATTCTGGTTTAGAGGCAATTGCCTCCTTCGATTAGTTATGAATAACTGAGGTATGGGATGAAAAAAAGTATCTTATTAATTGTGTGTGGAATGATTCAAGATGAGATGAGCTTAGCGATGAAGAATACCAATATCAATTATGATACCATTTGGATGAGTGCAGAACTGCATAACAACCCGGACTTATTAAAACTGGAATTACAAAAAGAGATCAATAGCCATCAGGAATATGATATGATTCTTTTGGGATATGGAAACTGTGGAAAAGCACTGATCGGGTTGCAAAGTGACCATGCCAGGCTGGCATTGTTGCGCTCTGAGGATTGTATTCAGATGCTGCTACACAATAAAGAAAAACTCAAATCGATCCGGGGCGAAACCTATTTTATTACCAAGGGGTGGATGATGGGGAAAAAGTCCTTAAAAGAAGAATATCATTATGCCATTAATAAGTATGGTCCCAAACGGGCAGAAATGATCATGGGGATCATGTTTAAGAATTACAAGTCCCTGATGATGATTGACTCAGGTGCCTATGATCTGGAAGATTGGATTCATTGTGCCCGGCATTTAAGCCAGGTACTGAAATTGGATTTTGTTATTACCCAGGGAGATGTAGAACTGCTAGAAATGTTCATCTCGCTGGAGTGGGATCATCGGGTGGTGGTGATCGAACCGGGAACGAAAATAACGATGGATGATTTTGGGGTGGAATGTGCCGTAGCATCCTGTGCGAATAGGATATCATAATTTTGATAGTATTTTGATTTAATCTGAAGATGAGCAGGATATACGAACGGGGATCACAGGGAGATACTTAAAATGGGTGTCTCTTTTTTAGTTTAGCAGCGGCGCAGCGCAACTCATATTGGTGATGGGTTGGGTTGATGCCAGCTTAATACGGATACAGACAGATCTAGACAGATAAATCGGAAAACAGTATAATAAAAGCGTACAGCAGCAGAAAAACAAGAGAGGAAAATCGATGAAACTTGAACAACTACTAAAAGAACTAAATATAATTGAGGTTAGAAACAATCAGCTGGACTGTGAGATAAAAAAAATTTGCTACAATTCCCGGGCAGCCGAGGCAGGCAGCCTGTTTGTAGCCATTCCCGGCTATGTTACCGATGGCCATCAGTACATTGATAGTGCCATCAGCCAGGGCGCCGCTGCGGTCATCCATCAGGATGACCTGGGCGACTATCAAACCGAGGTTGTTTACATAAAGGTAGGCGATTCCCGCCACGCGCTGGGGATATTGGCGAGTTGTTTTTACGGGAAACCTTCGCAGTCGATGGTGGTCACCGGCATTACCGGAACCAACGGCAAAACCTCTCTGACCTATATGCTTAAACATATTTTTGAAACGGCGGGCAATACCTGCGGTCTGATCGGGACGATTCATAATCTGATTGGCGATCAGGTGGTTGACAATCGCGGCCGAACCACCCCGGAATCGTTAGAAGTTCAGGAGATTTTAAAAGAAATGAAGGATCGTGGTTGCTCCCATTTATTTATGGAGGTCTCTTCCCACGGATTGGCTCTGGATCGGGTCAATGGGGTCGATTTTGACTATGGCATCTTTACCAACCTAACCCAGGATCATCTGGATTATCATAAAAGCTTTGAAAACTATTTTAATGCCAAAGCGAAACTCTTTTTTCAGGTCAAAAAAGCCAATATTATCAATGGGGATGACCCCTGGGGTCAGAAGCTGTGTGAAATAGTGGCAGCCATTAAAAGCGTACCGGTGATCACCTATGGCTTAAATCCGGGGTATGACTATTTCGCCAGAGATCTGGTTTTTGGCTCCAAAGGCACCGCCTTTACGCTGGTTACGACGGAGTGGGAAGAGCAATTATTCTTAAATATCCCCGGTGAGTTTATGGTCTATAATGCCATCGCCGCGATCATTGCCGCACTGCTAGAAGCAGTCCCGATCGCGGTAATTCGGGAAGCCCTGGCGACGATGCCGGGGGTCGAAGGGCGGATGGAAATTCTCGATGTTGAGGCGCCCTTTGATGTGATTATTGATTATGCCCACTCGCCGGATTCGCTGGAAAAACTGCTCTTATCAGTACGAAAAATATTCACCGGTCGGATTGTCCTGGTCTTTGGTTGCAATGGTGACCGGGATAAGGAAAAAAGACCGATTATGGGGCGGATCGCAGGAGAATATGCTGATATGGTGGTGGTCACCTCGGACAATCCGGCCAGTGAAAACCCGAGCGCGATCATTGACGCGGTGGTGGCCGGCGTCCGCGAAAAAACCGATCAGGTCGCGACCGTGGAGCTGCGCCAGGAAGGCATCTATTATGGAGCCTCTTTGTGTCGCCCGGGAGATGTGCTGGTGCTGGCTGGCAAAGGTCACGAAAAACAGGAAATCATGAAAGACGAAACCCTTTATTACAACGAATGGGATACCGCCAGAGAAGCCGTCGCCCGGCTAAAACTGAAGTCCGAGAATTAGAAAGACCACCTAAAAAGCACCCGATGGGTGCTTTTTAGGTGGTCGATAATCTTCCAAATCACTAATTGCAAACGAGCTTAGTCAGAGCTACGCTCGCCCGTTAAATTACTCACCTTTTTCAAGGTTCTCCAGGGTTTCCAGGCGATCCATGATCTCCAGCAGGGCTTCTTCCAGAATCGCCTTTTCTTCGGCCAATTCCTGTAAAACAGTGTAGTCCTTGGTGATTTCAGAAAGCTTCTGGGTGACAAAATCAAGCCGCTGATCCTTGCTTTCGAGATCCGAGAGCAGGGCTTCCTGTTCGCGTTTTTCCTTGTAGGTTAGACCGGGTTTGCGGGTTTTGGGTTTTTCAAGCGGTGGCGGTGTGGTTTTTTTAACCGCTTGATCGCGACTATCTTCACGGTTGCCCACTCCGGTCAGGGGATGTTTTTTGATATAATCCGAATAATTGCCGGTTTGGGTGGTAATCTGACCATGGCCGTCAAAGGAAAAGATCTGTTCGCAGGTGCGGTCGAGAAAATAGCGGTCATGGGAAACGGTCAGTACCGAGCCCTGAAACTCGTCCAGATAGGCTTCTAAAACAGTCAGGGTATCAATGTCCAGATCGTTGGTCGGTTCATCAAACAGCAATACATTAGGAGCCATCATGAGGATCCCCAGCAGATAGAGTCGCCGCCGTTCGCCGCCGGAAAGTTCGGAAATATAAACCCATTGGCTGTTTTTATCAAACAAAAAAAGTTCCATCATCTGTGCTGCAGTGACGCTGTCGCCACGGGAATTTTCCATCACTTCGGCTTTTTCGCGGATATAATCAATTGCCCGGAGGCTCAGATCCATATCTTCGGATTCTTGTGAAAAATAACCGATTTTAACGGTTTCGCCGAAGGTGATCGTGCCACTATCCGGCTGTAGCTTTCCGGCCAGCAAATTCAGCAGGGTCGACTTGCCATAGCCGTTTTTGCCGATGATTCCAATCCGTTCGCTGGGACCGAGGATCATCGAAAAATCGTTGATGACTTTCACAGGGGCAAAGGACTTGCTTAAATGCTCAATCTCAATAACTTTTTTACCAAGGCGGGAAAAGCCCACCGAGATTTCCATCTGGTTTTCGGAAAGATCAGTGGCGCGTTCTTTGATTTCTTCAAACCGTTGAATCCGGGCTTTCTGCTTGGTCGTTCGGGCACGGGCGCCGCGGCGGATCCAGGCCAGCTCACGGCGATAGAGATTTTGGCGTTTTTCCTCGATGGCGGTTTGAGCCTCGCGACGGTTGGCTTTTTGTTCTAAAAAGTCGGAATAATTGCCAGTATACTCATAGAGGTTGCCCAGATCAAGTTCAATGGTTTTAGTCACCACCCGATCAAGAAAATAGCGGTCATGGGTGACCATTAGCAGTGCACCTTTGCGGTTTAGTAAATAATTCTCCAGCCAGGCAATCGTGTCATTGTCAAGGTGATTGGTAGGCTCATCGAGAATCAGCAGATCGCAGGGGGTCAGTAGTGCTGAAGCCATCGCCACCCGTTTGCGCTGTCCCCCGGAAAGCTGACCAATTCGTTTATGATAGTCGTGAATACCCAGCTGCGAGAGGATTGTTTCGACCTGGGATTTGAGATTCCAGAGGTTTTCATCATCAATCCGCTGGGACAGTACCATCAGCCGTTTTTGCAGGGCACTATCCTCCGGTGCGGCTTCTAAGGTAGCCAGGGTGGACTCATAATCCCGCACCAGGTTCATTTCCGGAGAGTTGGCCGAAAAAACCTGAGAAAGCACCGTCGTATCGGGGTCAAGCTCGGGATCTTGGGAAAGAATTTCGACCCGTTTGGAGCCAAAAAATTTAACCGCACCGGCATCGGGGCTGTCGAGCTTTCCGATTATTCGCAGCAGCGAGGTTTTTCCGGAACCGTTAACCCCGATCACCCCGATCTTATCGGTATCGGCGATCGAAAACGAGATATCATTAAAAAGGGTTTTGACCCCATAGGTTTTTTTAAGATTTTCAATACTGGCAATATTCATTGACTTGTCCTTTGTGTTTTCATTTTGCTAATATTTTATCATAAATGAGAGGGTTCTTGGAAAAACTTTACAAAAAGTCCTGAAAATAGTATCATGTAGTGATGAATTGGAAAAACGAATTGTAATAATAAATTAAGGTGAGGTGGGAAAAATGATGTTGGGTAAAACCATTTTTATAGCTAAAAGTGCTGATGTGGTCGGAAAAGTAAAGCTGGGGAATTTTATCTCAGTATGGTTTCAGGTGGTGCTGCGGGGCGATGTTGACAGTATCACCATTGGTGATCGAACCAATATTCAGGATGGCTCGGTGGTTCACGTGGCCGCAGGTTATCCGACGATCATCGGCGATGGGGTTAGCATCGGCCACAAGGCCATTATTCACGGCTGCGAAATCGGTGATAACGTGCTAGTCGGTATGGGTGCGATTATTCTTAATGGTGCAAAAATAGGCGAAAATTCGATTGTTGGTGCCGGTTCGCTGGTGACCCAGGGAAAGGTGTTTGCGCCCAACTCACTGATCATGGGCAGTCCGGCCAAGGTTGCTCGAGAACTGAAACCTGAAGAAATTCAGAGCATCCGAGACAACGCTGAAGAATACTTAGAGACCATGAAGGGTTATCTGTAAGCGACCAGAGAAAAAGCGTGCAAATAAAAAAAGACCTTGGGTCTTTTTTTATTTGCTAAAACTTGACAGGGGTCAGGCGAAACCGTTCAAGCGGTTTGTGTAAAATGGTGACGATGACAATGCCGACCAGGCCTTGCAGAGCGCTAAAGGGAACATTAAGCAGGGGTCCGACGATGCTGCCGTACATGATCACTTCGGCCAGGTAATAAACGGCGGTCATGGCAATCACGGCGGGAAAAGAAAAGAACAGAATGTTTTTATCGGGAAAGCGCTCCATCAGGTAGCCAAAAATAAAGGCCATCGCACCTTTGGCAATAAAGGTCGGTAGCATGTAGGCTCCATAACCGCCAAAGTAGTCGGCTCCGGCCGAGCCGATGCCGGCGGCAATCAGACCGCCCCAGGGGCCTAAAATATAAGCCGACAAGAGCACCGCCCCGTCACCCAGGTGGACATAACCATTGGGTATCGGGATTTTAACTAGCGATGTCATCACCAAGATGAGCGCCATCATTAACGCCGTATAGGTAATTTTTTTTGTTTGAGTATTCATTTATCAGTACCTCGATTCTAAAAAAATCCTAAGCCGACGGGATACCGTTAGCTTAGGATAAGATTATCTCATAAGATTTTTAAAAATCAAGGGTTTGAATGGGGCGATTTTTTTGTAAATCTGAACCCATTAAAGCTGTTCAATAAAGATATTCGCGGTACTGTTACCCGGCAGGTCGGTTTTTTCCGGGTTGTTCGGTGAAATTGAAATACTGATGCTATAACCGCTAACGGTTCCCTTCAGGTTGGTTGTTGCCGAAACTGTCTCCTCAGTATAATCCGGGGCACTGGAGAGCAGGTTCTGATAGAAAACAAGAATCTCGTCGGTGGAATAATCAGAAACATAGGAAGTTTTCCATCCCGGTTTTCCGGAAACACCAGTAATCTGGTGGGATTGAGAAAGACTGGTTACGCCATAGAGGGGCACCATTTGGCTGGGATAGTTGCCAGCTAGCAGACCGGCTTCGTCAACATAAATGTCTTCTGAATTTTCTTCGATGACGGTTTGCATTTCCTGGGGAACGACAATCGCTGTGGTCGCCGTGGCATCGGGCTGATTATTTTTTATTGGTTCTGGCTGTTTGGTTGTTGTTGTAGTCGTGCTGGTTTCTTTGGCCGTTGTTTTTTCATCACTTAACAGCTTTGGCATCAGTAGGACAGCGCCGGTAATCAGCACGCCAATGAGTAGAACTGAAAGAAGGACATAACGTATTTTCATAGATAACTCCTTTTGTATTTTATTTAATTAACAGTTTGTCGAGAAATGGTTGCTAAAAGCACGCAGTCTTTCCCAATAAACTGTTACCAATGGTAAGGTTAGTATCATTATACCCGAGATTCTTAATTTTTAGAATAAAGATTTCAAAAAACTTGATTTTATTAAGGTTATTGGATAAAATATAAAACAGACCATTTTAGATTTAAAATAGTATCGGATCATATTAAATTAACTAAAAACATAAATGTCAGGATAAGGACGCTGTGGGGAAAGGCTTTAACAGAGAGACAATCATTGTGGTGAAAGATTGTTTAAGGACGCCTCAGAGAGATCACCTTTGAACAGGATTTCTAAAGGCTTAATTAACGATTAGTTAGCGTAGCCTAGGAAACCCCGGGGAATCGTTAACTTCATAGAGTGGGCAGCTTGCTGTCAATTTGGGTGGTACCGCGATTTTTCGTCCCTTGGATTTTTCAGGGGGCGTTTTTTGTGTTTAAACGATTTTATCAAGTAGCGTTTTTTGACACATTTATTTTGGAGCAGCAGCTGCGCTCGTTTTATCGCAGCGCATTTCATTCATGCAATTAGTTCAGTATATTTAAATCAGACCACTTATCTGAGCGTATTTTATTCAATCAAAAAGTCTTATTGGAGGTAGAAATTTGGCGCAATTTAAAACATTAATAGAAGGAAAAGTCGGCGAGAAAGAAGATGCCATCTCAGCACAATGGGAGGCGATCAATCTTTTGCAGAAAACCATTGATAACCGGGCGGACAAAGAGAACTTTGTCTTTTATGAAGGCCCCCCAACGGCTAACGGCCGGCCGGGGATTCATCATGTGCTGGCACGGACATTAAAAGATACCGTCTGTAAGTACAAGGTCATGGACGGTTACCGGGTGTTGCGTAAAGGCGGCTGGGATACCCATGGCCTGCCGGTCGAAATCGAAGTCGAAAAACAGCTGGGTTTGTCCAGCAAGCCCGAAATCGAAGCCTATGGTATTGACAAGTTTAACCAAAAATGTAAGGAATCGGTCTTTAATTACGAAAGCCAGTGGAAGGAAATGAGCCGCAAAATGGGTTATTTCATTGACATGGAAGACCCCTATATTACCCTGGATAACAATTATATTGAAAGTGTCTGGTGGATTCTCGATAAGTTCAATAAAGAGGGCTTTCTTTATGAAGGTCACAAGATCATGCCCTATTGCCCCCGTTGCGGAACCGGGCTGGCCTCTCATGAGGTTGCCCAGGGTTATCAGGAAATCAAAAGCAATACCGTTGTAGCGGCATTTAAACGCAAGGATGCCAACGAATACTTCCTGGTCTGGACGACCACTCCCTGGACCCTAGCCGCCAATGTCGCGCTGGCTGTTCACCCGGAGGCCGATTATATTAAAGCCCGCAGCAATGACGAGGTTTATATCTGCGCCAAGGTGCTGGCGCCTAAATTACTGGGCGAAGGCTACGAAATTTTAGCTGAAATGAAAGGCTCAGCGCTGGAACACATCGAGTATGAACAGCTGATGCCCTTTGTGATTCCCGATAAAAAAGCCTTTTTTGTTACCTGTGCCGACTATGTCACCACCGAAGATGGCACCGGGATTGTTCATATCGCCCCGGCCTTTGGTGAAGATGACTACAAGGTTGGCCGACAATACAATCTGCCGGTATTGCAGCCAGTCGCCGAGGACGGCAAATATACCGATACCCCCTGGAAGGGTCAATTTGTTATCGATGCCGACTTGGATATTATCAAATGGTTAAAAGCTGAAGGTAAGCTGTTTAAAAAAGAAAAGGTAGTTCATAACTATCCCCATTGCTGGCGCTGTAAAACGCCACTGCTTTATTATGCCAAGCCCAGCTGGTATCTCGAAATGACTAAGATCAAAGACCGTTTGATCAAGAATAATAACGAGGTCGAATGGTATCCCGATTATGTCGGTGAAAAACGCTTTGGCAACTGGCTTGAAAACCTCAATGACTGGGCGATCTCGCGCAGCCGCTACTGGGGTACGCCATTGCCGGTCTGGCGCTGTGACGGCTGCGGTAAACTTGAAACCGTCGGTTCCCGCAAAGAACTGGTTGAGCGGGCAGTTGAAAAAATTGATGAAAGTATTGAGCTGCATCGGCCCTATGTCGACGATGTCCATTTCACTTGTCCTGATTGCAGCCAAACGATGACTCGTGTCAAGGATGTCATCGACTGCTGGTTTGATTCCGGTTCGATGCCCTTTGCCCAATATCACTATCCTTTTGAAAATAAAGAACTATGGGAAGAACAATTCCCGGCTGATTTTATCTGCGAAGGGATTGATCAGACCCGTGGCTGGTTTTATTCACTATTGGCGATTTCCTCCTTTGTGACTGGCAAGGCGCCCTACAAAAAGGTCTTGGTCAATGACTTGATCCTCGATGCCGAGGGACAGAAAATGTCCAAATCCAAGGGAAACTCGGTTGATCCCTTTGAAATGTTTGCTGAATACGGCGCCGATGCGCTACGCTGGTATCTGCTTTATGTATCACCGGCCTGGACGCCGACCCGTTTTGATGTTAAGGGAATCAAAGAGGTACAAAGCAAGTTCTTTAATACCCTGAAAAATACCTATCACTTTTTTGCCCTTTATGCCAACACCGACAGCATCGATCCCCGTGATTTTTTTGTGGACTATGCCAATCGTCCCGAAATCGATGCCTGGATCTTGTCTAAATATAACCGCCTGGTCAAAGAGGTGCGCGAAGAAATGGAAGTCTTTGACTTAACCAAAGCGGTCAAGAAAATCCAGAACTTTGTCAACGAAGATTTGTCCAACTGGTATATCCGCCGTAATCGTCGCCGCTTCTGGGGAACTGAGCTAACTGAAGATAAAAAAGCGGTTTACAACACCACCTGGGAAGTGCTCGAAGGAGTAGTTCGCCTTTGTGCACCCTTTGCCCCTTATATTACCGAAGAACTCTATCAAAAGCTAACCGATGGGGTGTCAGTCCATTTGGCTGATTATCCGACTATCAATGAAGCATTGATTCAGGATGCCATTGAAGAGCCAATGGATCTGGTTCGGGAGCTGGTCAGCCTCGGCCGGGGTGCCCGCGAAGAGGCGCAGATCAAGGTTCGACAACCCTTATCGAAGATTATTGTCGATGGCAAGTACCGCCAAACCCTCGGCGATCTCTGTGTCCTGATCGAAGAAGAACTCAATATTAAACAGGTCGTCTTTGAAGACAATCTCGGCGACTTTATGAACTATGCCTTAAAACCCGATTTCAAGGTGGCCGGCCCGATCCTTGGCAAAAACGTCAAGCTGCTGGGCAAGGCGCTGGCATCAGTAGAGGCCAGTGAGGTAGTCGCCAAGCTGGAAGCCGACGCTAGCTTTGTGATTGAGCTCGATGGCGAAAGCATTGAACTGCGCAAGGATTTTATCGACATCCGGATTTCGGCCAAAGAAGGCTTTAATGTACAGATGTTTAACAACAAGTTTATCATCCTCGATACCAGCCTCAATCAGGATTTGCTCGATGAAGGCTGTGCCCGGGAATTTGTCTCCCGGATTCAGCAGCTAAGGAAGTCAAACGGCTACGAAGTGATGGATCGCATCGATATCAGCTACAGCAGTGACGAAGCCATGGATCGGGCGATTGACATCTATACAGATTTTATTAAAACCGAAACCCTGGCCGACACGATCACCGCTACAGCCGGTGTCGGTGAAGTCTTTAATTTGAATGGCCATGATACCGCGATTGAACTGGTCAAGAAATAGCGTGAAATAGAATACAACAAAAACCAGATAGCATATTAAACAAACACCCCCCAGTAAAGCGGTCATCGCCTTACTGGGGGGTGTTTGTGTTGAAGTGTAGATATAAATAACCTTATTTTTCTTCATACTGCGGATAATAGCCCAGGAACTGAAAATACTCAGCCTTTTCCTGAATGATCGGCAGCAGGTTGACCAGGGTGTTCTGGGAAATATTGCCGGTGAAGTCGATAAAAAACAGGTATTGCCAATTCTCTTTTAATAGCGGTCGGGATTCGATCTTGCAGAGATTGAGTGAAAAGACCGAAAAGATTCCGATAATTTCATAGAGTGCACCAGGACGATGGGGCAGCCGAAAGGCGATGCTGACCCGGCTGGGATGTTCAAACAGTTCGATCTCGCGGGAAATAACGACAAACCGGGTGACATTGGTTTGTGAAAAGTTGATGTCTTCGGCTAAGACTTCGAGATCATAAATTTGACCGGCCCGCTTGCTGGCAATGGCGGCCATTGTGGGGTCGTTTTGCTCGGCCACAAAGGCGGCGGCAATGGCGGTGTTATAATAGGGGATGCACTTCCAGTCGGGATAATCATCGAGAAATTCCTGGGATTGCGAAAAGCCCTGGGGATGGGAATAAACCTCGGTAATGGTTGCGAGGCTGGCGCCCTTTGGTGAAAGCAGGCAGTGCCGTGCTTTGATTTCCTGTTCGCCGACAATATAGTACTGATAACGCGACAGCAGGTCATAAACTGCGGCAATCGAGCCGGTCGAGGAGTTTTCAATCGGTAGTACCCCATAATCGATAAAACCCTCACTCAGGGCGACAAAAACATCCTCAAAGGTTTTGAAAGGGGACAGCTGACACTGCTGCTTAAAAAAAGCCAGGCTGGCTTCTTCGCCATAAGAACCGCGGGTGCCGGCATAAGCCACCCGCGGTTCTTTTTTGATGGTTTTTGGATAGTCAGAAAAAGCTTGATCTAATAAGTCAAAGGATTGGGCCGTAGTCATCTCAGTAACCAATATTTTCGCCGACTAAAATCACCTTGATCCGGCCGGGGATGCGGCTGTGGCGGGTGGTGACGATATTGGCACACATGCAGTCAGCAGCATGACACTGGGCGCAGCTGCCGGTATCGTAGCAAGGGGTTTTGGCACTTAAGCGAATCGCGTTTACCGGAGCAGCGGTATTTTGAGCCCGATAAATCCCGGCATCGACATTGGCAACCACCTTGTTGATCCCGGCAATGACAATCACCTGCTCGGGACCAAAACAGATTAGCGCAACCCGGTTGCTGATCCCATCGACATTAACCAGTTCACCATCCATGGTGATGGCGTTGGTGCCGGTCAAGAAGGTGTGAGCTAGTACCCCCTGGGCAACCACCGCTCTTTTTTCCTGCTGAGTTTTTGCCAGGCTACGGTCAATATAGTCAAAATCACCGTTTTTAACGGCATCCAGTAAGCCAATTTCCTTGATTGATTCAGAACCACCGTGGGTCACACTGACACCGCGGGGAATCAGAGACAAAGCCAGTTCCAGCGCCTCAGCGGCGGTCTTGCAATAATAGCCTTCAAAATTTCGGCGCTCCATTTTCTTAATTAAAGAGCGGCTGAGATTCAGATAATTATCTTCCTTATAACCCAAAATGATACCTCCAGAGAAAATAGTTAACATAATAACCTTATTATAATCCAAAGTCGTTAAAAAAACAAAATTTATTGAGAAAATGGGGTATAATAATAAAAAACATGCAATCGCAGAAGAGGAGGACAAAGACATGCATAAATATAAGGGGATAATCTTTGATTTAGACGGCACCCTGGTCAATTCACTAGAAGACCTGATCGATTCGGTCAATGCGATTCTTAAATATAATCGCTTGCCGGTTCATTCCTATGAAGAGGGAAAAAAGCTGATTGGTAGAGGCTTAAGAAATTTAGTCCGGGATGCCGTGCCGGAAAATTATCGTGATAATGATCCTTACGTGGACGAATTAACGGAAATGCTTAAAGCCGAATACGCGACTAATTACAGAAATAAAACGAAGCCGTATCCCGGCGTCACAAAACTGCTGGATTATTTAAAAATTCATGAGATTCCCTTTAGTGTCTGTACCAATAAGCCGGATGCAGCTGCCAAGTCGCTAATCCATGGCCTGTTTCCAGACTACCATTTTGTCGACGTAATTGGTTTTACCAGGGATGAATTGCGAAAACCCAATCCCGAGACAAGCGTAAAACTGGCTCAGAAGATGGGCGTAAAACCACAGGATTGTCTATTTGTCGGGGATTCGACAATTGATTACGAAACCGCCCTGAGAGCCGGAATGCTGCCAGTTTTATGTACCTGGGGATTTGAATCCTTTGAAGTACTGACCAAGCTCGATGAGGCGATCTGGCTGCATAACCCAATGCGGATTGTTGAAGCGCTGCGTTATGGCAAGGAAATGTATTCGCTTTTTAACGAAATACCAGATCCCAACCCCAATGCCCAAAAGAAAAAACACTGATCAGAGATAAAGACCGCGACTAGAAAATCTGAAACCTTAAGAAATGTAAACGTTAAACAAAATGTAAACGAAAATCAAAATTACATATTGACAAAAAAACCAGGTCTTGTTATAATAAAAAATTTTACTTTTCCTTAAATCTGTGGTATACTAACCTAGAGAAAACCACAGAGAGGTGAAGTTCATGCCAAAAGCAACCATTATGGACATTAGACGCGAGGTGGAAAATTGTCTTGGTAAACGGGTCAAACTTGAAGCACATAAAAGCAAGAAAAAACTCTACCAAAAAGAAGGGGTAATTGAGAGCACTTATCCCAGTATTTTTACCGTTCGAGTTCAAGAGGATAAAAGAAAAGAACAGAAGTTGTCTTTCAGTTATTCTGATCTTCTAACTCAAAGTGTAAAGATTGTATTACTAGATGAGAATGAAGTTGACGGCGCACTGTTAGTTTCATAACGACAACATAAAATAACCACATTAGGAGAAGGACTCAGGTTCTTCTTTTTTTGTTGGCTTAAATGGTAGGCTTTTTATTAAAGCGATGGTATAATAACCGGGTATTAAAAAATTGGAGATAAAAATGAAAGCTAAGAACCTGAAGATAGAATCTGAAATTGGCAAATTGAAAAAGGTGCTGGTTCACCGGCCAGGAAAGGAACTGGAGCGAATTGTTCCGGATTCCCTCAAGGAGCTCTTATTTGAGGATATCCCCTGGCTTGCCCGAATGCAAGAGGAGCACGATGCCTTTGCCGCGATCCTCAGAAAACGCGGTGCCGAGGTGCTCTATGTCGAGGACTTATTAAAAGATATTTTAAAAGATACCGCCGTTCGCGAAAGCATCATTGCCGAAGTGATTGATAAGAATCCCTCATCGGGAAATTACATCGATGGCTTTTTAAATGAGTATCTGATGTCGCTCGACAGCAATACCCTGGGCGAGGCCTTAATTGCTGGGGTGCTGCAAAAAGAACTGGATCATCTGGATCGGCACCGGGTGCTGACTGATTATTTAAAAGGCTCGGAACCCTATGCCTTTTATTTGAATCCACTGCCAAACTTATATTTTATGCGCGATCCAGCTGTCGCGATTCATGATGGGATGTCCATTTCGGCGATGGCGACCCGCACCAGAAGGCGGGAAAGTCGTTACCTATCGGCGATTTATCAGCATCACCCGCTGTTTGATAGCTGCAACAATAAAACCTTTTACCAGGATACCAACTTCTTTTCGGTAGAGGGCGGTGATATCCTTATTTTGAGCCCCACTGTCGTAGCGGTCGGGTGCAGCGAACGGACCGAGGTTCAGGGGGTAGAAGAGCTAGCCAAAAACCTCTTTAATGCCGATTTGGGGATAAAAAAGGTGCTGGCGGTAAAAATCCCCCGCAACCGCGCCTTTATGCATCTGGATACTGTCTTTACGATGGTCGACTTTGATAAATTTATTGTCTACCCGGGGATTCTAGAACAGGTTGAAACGGTGATTATGACCCCCGGTAAAGGTGACTATCTCCATTATCAGCGCAAAGATAGCCTCAGAGAAGCACTCAAAGCAGTGCTTGACTTACCAGCCATTAACCTGATTGAGAGTGGTGGCGGCAACCCTGTTGCGGCTGCCCGGGAACAATGGAATGACAGCACCAACACGCTGGCAATTGCCCCCGGCGTGATTGTCGCCTATGCTAGAAATGAGCAATCCAACGCAGTGCTGCGTCAAAACGGCATCGAAGTCATCGGTATTGAAGCATCCGAGCTGGTGCGTGGCCGTGGTGGCCCCCGCTGTATGACGATGCCGCTTTACCGGGATCGGTTTTAGAAGTGATCATTGTGGTGATCGGGCGGTTTTTTAAATAATCGCTGTTAAGCATATTTACCTTGTGAAAGGTAATCTTCAGCAGTTAAAATATAATAAAAGAAGCGATAAACGGAGGAAACGTTATGAATTTAAAAGGACGTCATTTATTGACATTAAAGGATTTTACCCCTGCGGAAATCCAGTATCTGATTGATTACGCTGCCGAACTCAAGGCCAAGAAAAAATCAGGTGTGGTGGGCAACCTGTTAGCAGGTAAAAACATTGTCCTGATTTTTGAAAAAGCATCAACACGAACGCGCTGCGCCTTTGAAGTAGCGGCCTTTGACGAGGGTGCCAATGTCACCTTTTTAACCAATAGCCAAATGGGCAAAAAAGAATCGATTGAGGATACCGCGATTGTTCTGGGACGTTTTTATGATGGCATTGAGTTTCGCGGCTTTGAACAAAAAACCGTCGAAATGCTGGCCGAGTATTCCGGGGTACCAGTCTGGAACGGCTTAACCGATCTCGATCATCCCACCCAGATTTTGGCCGACATGCTGACGATCCAGGAAAATCTTGGATCAGTGCAGGGAAAACGCCTGGTTTATGTCGGCGATGCCCGCAACAATATGGGCAATGCCCTGATGATCGGCTGTGCCAAGCTGGGGATGCATTTTGTCGCCGTGGCTCCAGAATCGCTGTTCCCGGAAGAGGCCTTAGTGGCAGAAATGAAAGCGCTTTGTCAAACAACCGGGGGAACCATTACCCTAACCGCCGACATCAAAGCCGGGGTTAAAGGAGCTGATGCCATCTATACCGATGTCTGGGTGTCGATGGGAGAAGAGGATCAGATGGCTGATCGGATCAAGCTGTTGTTACCATACCAGGTTAATATGGAAATGATTAAGGCTAGCGGCAATGATGAGGTGATCTTCCTCCATTGTTTACCAGCCTTCCATGACCAGGAAACATCGGTTGCCCGCGAAGTTAAGGAGAAATTTGGTCTGGCTGAAATGGAAGTCACCGATGAGGTCTTCCGCAGCAAGCATTCCAAGGTTTTTGATGAGGCCGAGAATCGGATGCATACGATCAAAGCTGTGATGTGCGCATCTCTGGTTGGCTAAAATGTCCGATTGCGTCGTTGCAGTTTCTTTTTCAAATCCTTGCGTATTGTAGATACGCGGCGGCCTTGAAAAAGAACCAGCGCCTAGCACTCGAAAATTTTCGCTCAACCAGCATGGCGTTGCTAAATTAATACGATTCATGACCAGGAGATTAACGATAAATGGAAATTAAAGCGATTAAAAAATTACAAAATGGCTCCGATGTCCGGGGTATTGTCCTTGCTGGTGTTCCTGGTGAGGAGGTCAATTTCACTCAGGACATGGCGATGAAAATTGCCTTTGCCTTTGCGACGTGGTTGGAGAAAAAGCTGGGCAAGGCACCGCTGACCTTTGCCGTTGGCCGCGACAGCCGGTTGTCCGGGCCGCATTTGGCTCAGGCAGTGGCGCTGGGGCTTATTAGCAAGGGTAACACGGTCTATCAATGTGGTCTGGCCACCACCCCGGCGATGTTTATGACCACCATCGATCCGCTGATCCAGGCTGATGGGGCAGTGATGGTTACCGCCAGCCATCTGCCCTTTAACCGCAATGGACTGAAATTTTTCACCAAAGATGGCGGTCTCAATAAAGAGGATATTAGCGAGATTCTAGCAATGGCTGAGACCATTGAAACTAGTTTTACTCCCGGTGGCCAGGCGTTGGATTATGATTTTCTGCCCACCTATTCGCAGAATATTTTAAAGATTATCCGTGCCAAAACCGGATTAGATCAACCCCTGGCCGGTGCTCGGATTGTCGTTGATGCCGGTAATGGGGCGGGTGGATTTTTTGCCAGCCAAGTCTTAGTTCCCTTAGGCGCTGATACCAGCGGCAGTCAGTATCTCGACCCTGATGGCAATTTCCCCAACCACGTCCCTAACCCCGAAGATACGGTGGCGATTGATCATATTACCAAAGCGGTGCTGGCTAACCAGGCTGACTTGGGGATCATCTTTGATACTGATGTCGATCGGGCAGCGATTATCGACGAACGGGGTCATGCCATTAACCGCAATGCTTTTATTGCCTTTATTGCCAGCATCTTGTTATCCGATTATCCCGGGTCGACGATTGTCACTGATTCAATTACATCGACCGGATTAACCGCCTATATTGAAAGCCAGGGTGGCAAGCATCATCGTTTTAAACGGGGTTATAAAAATGTCATTAATGAGGCGATTCGTCTAAATAACGCGGGCATCGAAACCCATTTAGCGATGGAAACCAGCGGCCACGGTGCCATCAAAGAAAACTATTTTCTCGATGACGGCGCCTATCTGGTGACGATGGCGCTGATCAAATTTGCCGAGCTGCTTAAGGCTAACAAACCGATCAGTTCATTTCTTCAGGGCTTAAAAGAACCGCTGGAAGCCACGGAAATCCGGTTAAAGATAACCGCTGAGGATTTTAAGTCTTATGGCGAAACGGTGTTAGCAGATTTTGCCACCTTTGCCGCCAGTCAACCCGGCTGGACGGTGGTGCAACCCAATTACGAGGGGATTCGGGTCAGCTGTGACGCCAGCGCAGGAAACGGCTGGTGTTTGCTGCGCATGTCCCTCCATGATCCGATTATGCCGCTGAATATCGAATCCGATGCGGTCGGCGGTTGTGCGATCATTGAGGCCAGGTTAAAGCAATTTCTGACGGACTATCAGGCGCTTAGATAAAGCAGTTTTGATTTTCTTGAAAATTCTCGATAAATTTAATAAAAAAAAGCCAGCCGCTTGTGAACCTGTTCACAAGCGGCTGGCTTTTTTAGCAGTGCGCCCGGCATGGGCGCAATCTAACGGGTGAAAGTCCCGAGCACGGGTAGGTAGTGCCAAGTGCATAGCTCAAGGCAAGGGTGTCCCCGGCGACGGGGAATCTGAAGGAAGCCGGCGGCAAACTTCTGGTCTGACG
>NZ_CAKMJU010000119.1:0-20505 GCF_927416815.1 uncultured Acetobacterium sp.
GGATTGCCTTTCCAAGCACAAATAAGTGTGACATCGAGCACGTAGACTTATCTTTGTATAAACATTACTCGTTTTATAGCTGGGCAATCAGTCAACGCTGTCTATCCCTTTAAATCAATGAAAGGGGTTTTTCCTATGGCTATAGAATAATTAGAATGATGCTTAAAGGCAAGATGTTTCACGACGTTTTGTGCCTTGAGCGAAGCGAAAGGAATGGTTATAAAAATGAATACCTATGGAACACTTCGTGAGAAAAAAGGCAACAACCTGGTTGCATTTCCTAATGATTACGTGATCATTGATATCGAAACCACCGGCTTTAGCCCCAAGAACTGTGAAATCATTGAGATCGGAGCGGTCAAGGTACGCGGCAATAAAATCACCTCAGTCTTCCAAATGCTGGTCAAACCGATAAACCCGGTTAGCTCCTATATTACCAAGCTAACAGGCATCACCAATAACATGCTCGCCGATGCCAGTCCCATAGCTGACGTTTTAGAGGCTTTTGTGTCCTTTGTTGGTGGCAATATTTTAATTGGCCATAAGGTCAATGCGGATGTTAATTTCTTGTATGATCACTGTAAAATCCATATCGATCATGATTTCAGTAATGATTATATCGATATCCGCGAGCTGTTTCGAGACCGGCAGCGTTCGGTGCTCAATCATCAGCTGACCGCCCTGTGTGAAAAATGCGCCATTCAGAACACCAATGCCCACCGCGCCCTGTCTGATTGTCTGGTCGCCAATAATCTTTACCAGTCATTAAAGTTTCATAACGGCGCGATCTCCTGCGTCGAGGAAATGGATACCTTGCTACTGGCCTCAGAATTTAATCACGCCCATTCCCCCTATAAAAAGAAATGTCAGAATTTGTCGGCCTGCTTTGATCCCTACTGCCAGATTTCGGGATAATTGGCAGCGCCCTTTATCCGTCATTTTTTCATTGATAAAGCCGGCAGCCGCTTGGGTGCCGCCGGCTTTTTTATGATTAACGCTTAGTTGCTCGGTTTAAAACTCATTGTTCTTCCATTTATGTGGCAACTTTTAATTAAAGGCTTCTTTTTTTATACACGCTCATACAACAGGTATTTATGGTATAATATGATGTCCTCATTTTATCCATTAATAGACCTGCTGCCGGTATCTCGATACGACAGCTTTCTTAAAAATATACCCGTATCCGAAAAGGAAGGTAACCATGAAACTGCGCAATCTTTCAATCAAATATACGGTGATGCTTTTGCTTGTCGGCATCGTCACCCCCATTTATTTTCTTTTTACGGTAATTAATTATAACAGTATGCGCAATGGCATCTTAGACAATAGCCAGCTGGCCGTCAACCAGTCCCGGATCAATATCGTTGATACCATCGTCAGCACCGAAAAAAGCTATGAGCTGGTGTCCACCTATTACGACGGGATGATGGCCGAAAGCCTGCAGCTGTTTCTGAGCGCCTATGAAGCCCACGGCGGTGATGTCTTCGCCATCGATCTGGATACCATCAAGGCGGCCTTTAATGATAATCTGGATCTTTATATCATCGATGCCAACGGGGTGATCATCCGCACCACCTTCCCCACTGCCCTGGGTCTTGATTTTAAAACGGTGCCTGATTTTTACCAGACCCTCACCGCGCTGCGCTTAGGCCGAGACCCGGAAATCTCCCATGTTACCACCGACTTAAAAACCGGCGAACTAAGGAAGTGGGGCTATATCCCCACGGCCGACCATCGCTATGTGCTGGAAGTGGGGATCTCGCCAGGAGCCCTTTCTCAATACGTGACCCAGCTTAACTACCGCGAGATGGAAAAAACGGTTCGTGAAAACAATCCCTTTATCGCCGATCTAAGGGTATATGACAAAAACCGCATCATTCTCGGCAGTGGTCAAACAGAAACCGACCCCGCCCGAGTCGCCATCATCGACACGGTCATTAGCAGCGGCGTCGACTATCAGAGCTTTGGCGATTCCGGCCTCCTCAATCAGGAATTCATTTACTTAAACACCTTTGCCGGGGGCATGAACGACTCCCAGAAGGTCATTGCGATCACCTATAATTATGACGCCATCATCCGTCAGATTAACGGTTCCCGGATCGCGGCGATGCTGATCTTTCTGGCTTACACCGTGGTCAGCATGGTGGTGATTTATTTTCTGGTGACGCGCACCCTCACCGAACCGCTGATCCGCCTGACTAAAAGCATTAAAGCCGTCACCGGAGACAAGCTCGATTTTGAGATACCCGTCACTGGCTCCAATGAGATGGGGCAGCTGGCACAATCCTTTAATGACCTGTCACTGATGCTAAAATCCACGCTGGTCAGTAAAAAATATCTTGAAAACGTGATCGATTCAGTCGGCGATATTCTGATCATTATGGATCAGGATTTAAGCATCCGCCGGATCAACCAATATACGCGGATTTTTCTGGGGATAGGCTGCGAGGCGGTCATCGGCCAACCAGTCACAGACTTTTTCGACTGTCGGTTTTCCTTATCAGAGATCAGTGAAAAGCTGGCTGAAACCACCCATCTGGAAAACCTTGAAGGCGTGGTGATCAGGGCCGACGGCCAGAACAACGCTGTACTCGCCTCGATCTCGCCTTTTCGGGGCGAGGATGAAGCCATCATCGGCTATATCTTAAACGCCAAAGATATTAGCAAAACCAAAATGATCCTAAAAAAACTGGAAGAATCCAATCTGATTCTTAAAAAGCAGGAGTCGATCCTGCTCGAACAATCCAATACGGATGCCCTCACCGGCGCCTGCAACCGCGGCTGTATCTTTAGCATTTTGGAAGACATCCATGCCAACACACCCCTCATTTATCACACCTTCACCGTCACTATGATCGATCTGGATCATTTCAAGTCGATCAATGACCGCTTCGGCCACCAGGCTGGCGATGAGGTGCTGGTTGAAACCGTCCAGATCATCCTCGATAACCTCCCAAGAGCGATTTTCTGGGGCGCTACGGCGGCGAAGAATTCTTAATTGTGATGCCAGACACCACCCTCGATGAGGGCTTCCAGATTGCCGAACGGATTCGCATCAAAATCAAAGATCACCGCTTTTATCATAATCGCATCGATCTGACCATTAGTGGCGGGATTGCCCAATGGCACTACAGCAGCATCAGTGAATTGATTCAAACCGCCGACCAGCTGCTCTACCAGGCTAAAAAATCCGGCCGTAACACCATTCTACGCGACCATCCTAAGATTTTGTAACCGCGCTAAGAAAGAACAACTCAAGAAAAGCCTCGGCAGTCACTAGCCGTTTATCAACAGGCTTATCATTCTTGTGTAAGCTGAACAACCCCGCCTTAAAATTTCTTAGATACCCTTAAGCCATGTTTGAGAGCTTTTTAGGGGGGTATTAAAATAGTAGGATATGATCGGCTTTAAAAAAACAACCTGAATTAACTTCCCAAATAAAACTGATCCTGTTCATTTATCAAACCGATTAAAACACGGTCATCATCCGTTTTAATCAAAATAAAATTTACAGGAGGTAGAAACATGGAAAATGAAAAAAAAGGCATTTATGGCAATGCTGATGAACTTGGAAAAAGAGAGAGAGATCTTGGCAGTGGTGAAAATCCTATTTATGGCGAAGCTGAAGGCGCAGCTAACGCGAATCGCGAAGATGTTCGCACATTCATGGCTGATCCAGACGGTCGCAACCCAAAGGTTAACCCACACGCCAGACACACCCCAGTAACACCCGATCCAGACGGTCGTAACCCAAAAGCAAACACGCAAATCAGACACACCACAGTAACACCCGATCAAACCGAAGGTGTTTATACCCAAGCGGGTGAATTAGCGGAAATAGAAAAAGTGTTTGAAGAAAACGAAGATGGCATTTATAGCGAAGCCGAAGAACTGGCCAGAAACAATACTGCCGATATGCATAATTTTATGGCCGATTCAGATGGTAAAAAATAACGCCTGACTTTTTATGTTGCTAATCATCCCGTGTCGATGCAAAATCAAGAAGACGTTAACCGCGACCATCGATCCATTTGATATGAGACCATCGTTTTTACAACGGTGATCATCATATCAAATGGATTTTTTTGCTGCTATTAATTGATTAGATTAATTGGTTGGCATCAAAAGTAATTTTGACCGACTTTTTATCCTATATGTTGAATGAGCAGATTTCATCAATCGTGTATGCTCAATGTCTTGAATTGCGTCTTAAATTGAGTCTTGACTTAATTATTTCCCCAATAAGCCTGTGCTAGTAAAATGTGCCGCCGCTTAGCCCCGGAATATTTTCATTGCCAGTTCCACATCGGCCTGCATGGCAACTCGACCAATCTCGGCAATTTGATCAAAGCGCAGGTCGCGACCGGGGTTTTGATCAAAACAAACTTTGACCGCCTGACCACCAGCCAGCGACATATAGGTAAAATAATTAATTTTTGAGATCCCGCAAGCGATGGCTTTCTGGAAGTCGGCGGCACAAACACCCGATCCGCCATGCATCACCAATGGCACCTCCACCCGTTGGTGAATCGCTGCGATCCGCTCAAAATCAAGACAGGGTTGAGCCTCGTAAAGGCCGTGGGCAGTGCCAAAGGCAATCGCCAGCGCATCCACCCCGGTAGCTGCCACAAAAGCACTGGCCAGCGCTGGATCGGTGTAGCATGCTTCCGGGCTTAAGGCTTCTTCTTCGAGGTCTGGCGCTCCCCCACCTTCTGGTCGCAGCACCCGGCCCAGCTCAGCCTCTACCGATACCCCCAGGTAATGGGCCACCCGGACAATTTCCCGGGTGTTGGCCAGATTTTCCTCATAGGGCAGCCTGGAGCCATCATACATCACTGCAGTAAAACCCATTTTCATGGCGTGAAGCAGGTAACCCAGATCTTCGCCATGATCCAGGTGAACGCAGACATTTACCCGAGCCTGGTCGGCCAGCCGAACCATTACCGGACCGATCACTTCCAGGGGAACAAGGCTTTCATGAATCTGGGCATGCATGATGATTACCGGCTGGTTTAGGGCCTCTGCTGCAGCGATCACCGCCTGGACGCTTTCCAGATTGGGGGTATTAAAGGCCCCGATAGCCCATCCTTTGTGATTAGCATCGGCTAAAATTTGACTGAGATTAACACGCATGATTTTCCTCCTTAATACTTCGACAAGCCACCACATCTACCCCGGTGCCGCAGATATTGGCAATCACTACATCCCCCATCTGACACGGCCCGATAAGCTTTGTTTTACGGATCACGTCCATGGCTAGGGTCATGGCTTTTTTGGGGATCGGGGCAGCCGTTTTTACTGGCAAGAGAGCCGCCTTACCGCCACATGTCACCATAACTGTACTGGTTAATGTTCTTTCTGGTGTGGTCATCTCCTTTTGGGCAAACTTTTTACCCCGCTTACAGCCTTCTCCCGCCACGCTATCGATAATCCCTTTTTTTAGCTGAACCGTAATGACGCATTCCTGGGGACAGGTGGTGCAGCAAACTTTTATTTCATCTTCCCTTTTTAAATCGTCTGCTATTTCTATTGCTTTATGCTTCAGACTCATTGATTCACCTCCTGTACCGCTACGATGATCGGTTGCCCTCCACTATTTTGGTCACACATAGCCGTTAGTTCATTTATTTGGTCTGGGCTTAGCTGCACCGCTTCCATCACACTAGGCTTAAAGGCTCTAGGTTTACCCTGAAAAAGGATTTTCTCGCCGGATTGGATGATGACTGCGGCATTTTCTAGCGGTTTTCGTACCCGGAATAATATCCGGCCAGCTTTTTGTGTCGGGCTGGTCAGTTTAGCCGGCACGGTGTAGCCGACATTCTCGCCGGCAACCAACGGGATGCTATACTTATTTTCGGCCAGTCTCTTTTCACCGACCACTGCCTCAGCCTTTTGCTGCAGAGCATAGGTAGCAGCAGCGGCTCCGGCCGCTTCGGCTTCCAGGGTGACATTGTCCACCAGATCGTGAACGTGGAGGACATTTCCGCAGGCAAAGATTCCTGGCTGGTCGGTTTCCAGCGCTTCATTAACCAGCGGGCCGTTAGTTCGGGGATTCAGACTAACTCCGGATTTTTGGGATAGCTCATTTTCGGGAATCAGACCAATCGATAACAGTAGGGTGTCACAGGCGATTACTTCGCGGCTATCTTCAAGCACCTTGAAGTTCTCATCAACCTTAGCCACTTCGATGGCTTGCAGGTGGGGATGGCCAATAATATTAGTTACCGTGGTTGACAAATGCAGGGGGATATCAAAATCGTCCAGACAATTTTTAATGTTTCGGTATAATCCATTGGCATAAGGCATCAATTCATAGACCCCCAGCACCTCCATCCCTTCTAGGGTCAGCCGTCTCGCCATGATCAGACCGATATCACCGGAACCCAAAATGACAATGCGTTCCCCCGGTTTACGGTTTTCGATATTTACATACCGCTGCGCCAGTCCGGCGGTGAGTACACCAGCCGGTCTGGAACCGGGAATTTTAATAGCACCGCGGGTCCGTTCCCGACAGCCCATGGCCAGCACAATCGCGCCGGCACAAAGCAGCAGCATGCCCGCTTGATTCATCGCTTTAACCTGACGATCCCGGGACAAATCGATCACCATGGTTTCTAAATAGACATCAATACCAGCAGCTATCACCTGATTAATAAACAGCTCAGCGTATTCCGGGCCGGTCAGCTCCTGCTTAAAATAACTGAGCCCAAAACCACTGTGAATACACTGGTTAAGAATCCCCCCCAGTTCCTCGTTGCGTTCGATAATGGCAACGGTGGCACCCTTTTCTTTGGCCTTCAGGGCTGCCGCCATGCCAGCCGGACCGCCACCGATAACAACCACGTCATAGTGTAACTGTTTCATTTCACACCCCCCTTAACCGGTCCGCAGAGCTGTTGCGAGCCCCGATCTTCCAGACAGATGTCAGTAGCCGGCAGCCCCAGCTCCCGGCTCAAAATGGCGATGACCTTATATTGACAGAAGCCGCTTTGGCATCTCCCCATCCCGGCTCGAGTTCGACGCTTTACTGCATCTAGGGTCTGAGCCGGAATCGCCCCGTGGATGGCATCGATGATTTCAGCCTCGGTGACCGTTTCGCAGCGGCAGACAATCCGTCCGTAGGCCGGGTTCTGATGAATCAGGGCATCCTGTTGATCAATCGAAAGATCAGCAAAAACGATCCTTTTTTCCCGGTAAGGATGATAGTCCAATTTAGGGATCATTTTCAGTCCGGCATTATCCAGCAGATCGCGAACCTGTTCGGCAATGGCTGGAGCCGCGGCAACCCCTGGGGACTGAATCCCAGCGGCATGGATAAAACCGCTTACTGATTGGGACTCGGCAATGAAAAAATCATTATTGTTGTCCAGCACCACTGGCCGTAACCCGGCAAAGGTACGGATGATTTTACTAGCGTCGAGTTCCGGTAAAATCTTATGTACCCCATCAATCAAGGTCTGAATCCCCGGGGCATAATTGTTGACGGCCTCCTTGTCATCCATCATGGTCGCGGTAGAACCGACAATGGTATTGCCATGAACTGTGGGAATACAGGCGATCCCCTTGGTATCCAGTCTAGGACAGGGAAAGATCACCGTTTGGGGTTTGTTGGCCATGTCCTTATCTAGCACCAGCAGATCACCGTGGCGCGGTTTCATCTGGTATTCGGAAATCCCCGCCAGGCTGGCCACATCATCAGCATGGTTGCCAGCTGCGTTGACGATATAGGAGCAGGACAATTGCCGATCGGGAGTATTAATCAAAAAACTGCCGTCCCTTCTTTTTTGTATCGCGGTTACCGGCTGACTCGTCAGAATCGCCACGCCGTTGGCTTTAGCATTTTCAGCAAAAGCGATGGCCACCTCAAAGGGGTCAACCACGGTGGCTGTGGGGGCATACAGCGCATGTTTGGCATTGGCAGCCAGATGGGGCTCACGGTTGCGCATTTGGTCGGCATTGATAATGGCCAGATCCCGCACCCCGTTTTTGATGCCAAACTCCAGTTTATGTTTTAACGCCACTTCATCGGCATCGGTAAAACCGATCACAAAGATTCCCGGATTGATCATGCCAAAGTTTAGATCCCTGGCCAGTTTGGGATAAAGATTGGCACCCCGGACATTGATCTTCGCTTTCAGGCTGCCCGGAGTGGGATCATAACCGGGGTGAACGACGCCGCCATTTCCTTTGGTAGCACCAATACCGATATCGGTGCCCCGCTCCAACAGGGCGGCCGTCAGTTTATATTTTGAACATTCATGGGCAATGGCCGTACCGGTAATACCGCCCCCAATGATGATGATATCATAATGATTCATGAGATTTCCTTTCGTAAATGGTGTGAATGGAGTAGTAAAGTGCCGTGAACTTCGCTACTGGTTTACGAGAAACAATTTCTCCCCTAGGGCGTACGACAATTTCTTGTATTGTTCGCTTACACGTTACGATATTGCTTGCAAAAACCAGCATCAAAGCAATCTAGAATCGTCACTTTAAATTATGTAAAGAAGTTCATTTCGGCTTGTAGTTGCAAACTCTGTTTATGTTCGCTGACAACAGTTACCGCATCAGCATCCCGCCGGTGGCATCAATGGTGGTACCGGTCAGATAGGAGGCTGGTTCTGAGGCCATGAAGACAACGATATTGGCCACATCTTCAGGCTGAGCCACCCGACCGATGGGTATCCGGCTTTCGTAATAACCAGGGTTGGCTTCTAAGTTGTCCCGAATCATATCGGTGTCAACCACCCCCAGGGCAATGCCGTTAACCGTAATCCCTTTGGACGACAACTCCCGCGCCATCGAAATGGTCAGTGCCACCATCCCCGCCTTGCTGGCAGCGTAGTGGGCATGGCCAGTGGTGGAACCGTTAAAAGCCGCCTGGGAATTGATATTAATAATCCTCCCGGGTCGCTTCTTTTTTAGATTGATTTTAGCAAAATACTGGGAAGTGAGAAAAGGTGCCGTCAGATTCACATCGATGGTCTCTTCCCAGTCAGACAAGGGGATATCCTGAATCCACCCGGTTAACCAGATCCCAGCGTTATTGATCAGTATATCCAGATCTCCCAACAGTGCTTCAGCTTCCTTCATCATTTTCCCCACATCATCGGGATTATTCATGCTTACCCCCAATGGATAGGCTTTTACCCCGATAGATTTAGCTTCTTCTACCACTTCCAATAGTTCTTTTGATAATTTTCTGGCTGTGACCACCACATTAACCCCTTCTGCCGCAAGCCCCAGGGCAATCGCCCGCCCCACTCCCCGGGAACCCCCGGTAATGATGGCGTTTTTTCCATTAAGTTTTAAATCCATTTTCTTAGTCTCCTGTTTTTTTACATATTTGTCCATTATCGGTTCGTGGGGGCGGGTAGTACCCGCCTGCAAGCATTTATCTTGAGATCAACGTTTCCGGCGATTGATAATGACCTAGGGGTCAGACCCTCACCCCTACCAAGCGATGCATAACGTTCCTTGGTAATTGCTGAATTGCCTTCTTTAATACGCGTCCCAGATCCCATCCAAGGCATTGATGACCTTCAGATAGCGGTTGTATTTCTTTTCATACATGGCCTGCTTATCTGGGTTGGGAACCGCGGTAAAGGCGATTTCCACCATCACATCCGAAGCCGCCTTGAAGCTTTCATAGGCGCCAGTGGCGACCCCGGCACAGATCGCTGCTCCTAGTGCACCCAGTTCGGTACATTCAGTGACTTCAATGGGTAACTCAAGAATATCTGCAAACATCTGCACCCAAACCCGGGATTTAGCCACCCCACCGGCTATGCGGATACTCTTTGGTGCGCTACGATATTTAAGCAACTTTTCAATATGATACTTATGACTAAAGACAATGCCTTCGTAAACAGCTCTTAGCATATTATCGCGGTTGTGATAACTGGACAGTCCGACAAAACAGGCCTTGGCATTGATATTAACATTGCTGGCGTATAAAAATGGTAAAAATACCACACCGCAATCTTCATCAGCCACACAGTTGACACAATTGTTAGAATATTCATAGACGTCCTGCTCTTTGAGGTCAATGTCCCGGAGGATTTCGGTTAAAAACCATTCCAGATTACTGGCCGAGGTCGGGCTGCCCTCCAAAATCATCCAATAGCCAGGAATCGGATAAATGGAGGTCATAAACAAGTCCTTGTCGACCACTGGTTTCTTGCTGATATATTCGTTGATGCTCCAGGTACCGGCCACGACGCACATCTTGTCTTCGTCTGTGATCCCGACTGCCATGGCTGAGGCGTGAATATCCATGCAGCCCCTGGCCACTGGGGTTCCTTCGGCCAGGCCGGTCAGTTGGGCCACTTCCTTGGTGATGGTGCCGCAGACTTCCCCTGAATAACGCAGCGGCGGCAGCTTATCATAGATGCTTTCCAGCCCCATGTCTTTGAGCAGCTCCTGATCGTATTTTACGTCTCGGACATTCATTAAGCTGGAGCCGGACATATCGGCAATTTCCCCATAAGCTTCGCCGGTTAAGCGGAAACGGATGTAGTCCTTACACATGAAGATCCAATCGGTTTCTTCCAGTACCTCGGGTTTATGATCCATAAACCAGCGCAGCAGGGTAGTGGGCTGTCCGGCAAAAACACTCTGCATGGTTTTTGGCAAGATCTTGTCATGGGTGCCGTCTTTCTGCCATTTAATAACATATTCGCGGCCCCGGACATCGGTGGAGATCATCCCGTTGGTGGTCTGGCTACCATCAGCCCGAACCAGATAGAGACCGTTACCATGACCAGTGGCGGCGAGGCCGATGATCTCACTGCCATCGATGCCGGCTTTGGCGATTACCCCTTTAATCGCTTTAACATTGGCCTGCCACATTTCTTCGACGTCACGTTCGGTGAAGCCCGGTTCCGGCTGGTACATGGCTGTCTTGGAGCTAGAAATTGCCACCTCATTTCCTTTTAAATCATAAAGCGCCGCTTTAATCATGGTGCCGCCATTGTCAAGACCCAGTAAATATTTTCCCATTTTGAAACCTCCAATTTTATTTTGATTTTAGAACGATTTGATTGTTAACCTTTGCGGGCAACTGCTATTGACCTCAACAGTATGAAGCATTACATTTTGTTTCCTTCCTCAATACCCCCTTTTCTCACTAAAAAAAGTCCTGCTTAATAAATGCGATACAATCATCACATTTATTAAGCAGGACTCACACAATTACCATCCGGCACATTCTATTTTGTTTTGTTATAAATCAAAAACATAATTCTCTATCTCAAAAATCACACGACCATAGCGACTTGTCGCTGACCGTCAAGCCCTTAAAACCACATGCCTTGATTTTTTCCATTACTTCCCGGTCGCGGATAAATCCGCCCGCTAATAAGGGAATCTTTGCCACTGCCATCAATGTTTGATAACAATCCAGAGCCATGATCGCCGGTAGCAGCTCGGCTCCGTCAACCCGGGAACACTCAATAATTTTAAGTGCGGTCTCAAAAGATCGTGAATCATGAAGAAAAAATCGCTGAAAAGTGACGAGACCACATTGTTTTGCCATCCCCAGCTTACCGCTGTCGGTTGACATGACCCCATCGACATGGTAATAGTTTTTTAATAGTTTCATTCCCACGTGATCTTTTCCAAAACCACCCAGCAACTCCAGGTTGATCAGCGCCTTTTTATCTTTTGCATGAACCAGTTTGACCAGCTCCTGCAGATTAGCAATATGGGCTTCGGTGAGCAAAATCACCTGAGCCTCACTATTTAGGGCAATTTCCAGATCACCCAACCGACGAATCGAAGGAATAACCTGAAATTTTGAAAAATCAATCCAACTCATTTTATCTCCTCATTGACTTGATCATAGCACAAGGGGAATGAAACCGTCAACATTTTTTTAAGCAAAGAAGGTGCTTTAAAATTAGCCATTGCGCTTGCTATTGAATCCTGCAAGTCCCGCTTGCTCTCAATGACTTTTTAACTTTTTATTTACGACATCATTACAAAAAATATTGCGCGCCTACTAGCGATCTAATTTGACATCGCTATTTTATAACAAATGGCTGTTCTGTTGAACCTGGTGCTGCTGAACCTTTTGGTACCATAACAATCTTAATGCCTTCCAACCGATATCCAAAGCCTTCTGTTCCAGCACTATCTCCGTTCTTCGCCCAACCCAGCCAACCATAATTTTGGGCATGAACCTGGTAATAGACATCACATTTATCGGCATCGGCACCGCTAAGTTTGATTTGAATGGCTTCCAAGCGCAGCGACTGACCCGATGTACCACTCATTGCACCATTGCTTTTCCAGCCTCTGTCAGTATCGGCTTCCCAGCCAATGTTCTGAATATGGGTTTGATAGGCAATGCCGATATCATAGCCTTGCTTATCAACGTTGATTTCAATCCCTTCAAGGCGCAACGATTGACCAGATGTTCCGCTCACTTGGCCATCAGCTTTCCAACCCTGCCAGCCAACATTTTGGACATGGGTTTGGTAGCTTGCTTTAATGCTATCTACTGGCGCCTGAACGTTTACAAGACAAGTGGCACTTTTGCTGCCGTCGGCGGTAGTGACAGTGACGGTGGCGGTTCCTGTTTTGTGGGTTGTTACTTTCCCGGAAGCATCAACGGTGGCAATGTCAGTTTGATCACTGCTCCAGGTGACCGCTTTATTGGTCGCATTCTCGGGTAACACCGTGGCTGTCAGGTTAAACGCAGTACCAGCGATCACGGTTTTGTTTGCTTCGCTTACGGTAACCTCCGTGACATTAACGGGAACTGGGGTGTAATATTGCATTGCTTCGTTAATGGTAACGATTGGAACATTTTTAGATTGTATATATTGAATGACTGTTTCTAAATCAGCATTATTATGGCCGTAACTGACCGCTCCTGGATGCAACATAAATACCAGCCATTGTCCATTTGCGATTGCCTCATCAACTTTACTTTTATAATAAGCTACAGTATCTTCGCCTGGGGAAGTCCATGCCCCCAAAGGTATCCGATTGATGCTTGCAGGGTTGACCTGTGCAGAATTTAATTTTGGAACGGTGTTAAAAGCTGCTTTGTAATATTTCATAGCAGCATCCATGACTCTGCTGTCATGTCTTCCGTATGGATATACTAAATACTGATATCCATTTCCTAGATTTTTTGACATTAACCACTGCTGACTTTGACTTAATTCATCGTTTAATTGTGTGTCTGATACTTCTGTCAAAAAGGGATGGTTGACAGTATGCGATACAAATTCCCATCGACCTGTAGCATATAAAACATTGAGTTGCTCGATTGTCATGGAATTGGGTTCATTAATTGTACTCGTAAGAAGAGCAGAAGTAAATGGAATCTTATATTGGTCACTTAGTGGCTTTAACAGTGTAAAATCTGCTACATTACCATCATCAGCGATGAAGGTTACTAAAGGTGGCGTTGTCCCAGCAGTATCAACGAGCTCCTCCGCGAAGGCAGCTGTTACAAAGAAAGAACTTATTGCCATCAACACGAATACTAAACATACGACTTGGCTTTTTTTTGAAATTTTCATTTCATTTCTCCTATCACGAATTTTTGGTTTCACCTAGACACATTCAGAAAATGGCTTGTCCTTTTGGTTGCAAAAATCATCCAAACATTGTGCGGCAACTGGCTGTCCGATACGTGGTACAAACCAGTCTTTTTTTCTTTTTCACCTCACTTCCTTGCCATTTAGGACTGTACTTTTATGATATCTCGCCCGATATCGCAACATCGGTTATTGATGTCCCCGATTTATCCAAGTGATTAATCGTCGCGAAAGTACCGCGAACTTTGCAGTTGTTGCGTCTCAACTTGTGTTTTACCCCTTTATGCTACATATAAACGATTTTCTCACCAAGATCCCCTTGCTTATCAGGTCCTTAGCGTCGCAACAAGCCGCTCTGGATTCAGTAGTAAATCCAGCGCATCCAGTGGGCTGTTTACGACAATATCCGCCGCCAGCAATGACTGCACGCAGCACCCCTCTTTCCCCATCACGACAATCGAAAGCCGGCTTTCTAAAAACATTTCGCGGTCATTATTGCCATTGCCGATGGCAACATTCGTCGCGCCACCGAGCGCTTCAACAACGGCCTGCTTCTTTTTTGAAATATTATCCTTTGAAAAAATCTCAATCGTCACCGGCAGATGACCACATTGCTTTCGTACCAGACCAAAGGTATCGGCGGTGAGGATATAGACGTCGACGCCCTGGTCCGCAAGCGCCACCAATCTTTCTTTGAGGCCGTCTACCAAATAGCCATCAACCGCCAGGGTGCCGTTGTAATCAAAGGTCACATGCTCCACGACGATCGGTTCGTGACCGGGGATTTCTAGATTAATCATTGCTTACCTCTTTCTTCATTATTGTTTCTTAATACAACCACCGTAGCGGCTTTCTTTTGGCTGTCTTTTTTGAGTCGGTCACACAAAACCCTATAAAGGGCAGGGCGGAGTCCCCGGGGTGGGGTGTTGACGATGATCAGTTTGGGACGTCGGATCCGCGCCATACCATATTCCAAGCGGATGTATTCGGCATCGCTGAGATCTTTGATCGGGCTTTTGAGTTTATCATCAAGACCGATCATTTTAGCTACCCGATCGAGATTTATCCGGTTTTCGCGAAGCTGCAGCAGTAGCCCGATTAGCACCGTATTGACCCGAATTTTGGCATAGCGCAAGTGCGGATTCTCAAAGATAATCGCATACTCTTGTTTGCGCAGGCGCTTAAGCTGCTCCTGCTTGTCGCGGGTAAAGGTAATTCGGTTAAAAATTAGGCGTTCATTCGGCTCCAATGACTGCCCCAATATTTTTTTAAGAAAAGCTTTCTTTTCAGTTTGCGATACAAAGCTTTCTTCCTGATATCCGTTCTTTTCCACTGCAAAGGTTGGCTTCCCGCCCTTACGAATCTGCAGCAGCGAAAAATCGCGGTAATTGTCGAGCGACTGACCGGATTTTTTAAAGGTATCCAGCATCAATAGGGTCATCTCATTGACCAGGGCAAAATCTTCCAGTGAAAAGATTCCCTCGCGTTTATTAACCAGTTCCAGGGCGCCAAAAACATCGGCTTCGTCAATTCCCAGGGGCACCGCTATTTCTGAGGTGATCGTCAGTCCGAGGTTCTGGTTGCGGCTTTCAACTGGCAACCGGTATTGCCGGGAATCCTTGATATAGAGGGGTAGCCCTTCAAAGACACAACGCGCTGGAATGCCCTGACCCGGCCGCAACTTTAGCTGATAAAGATCTTCCGCCCCGGGACTCTTAATCATCAGCGGATAAATATAGGCACCGCGGTCGTCTGCTTCGCGGAGCCAGATGATCGCCCCGCCTGCCTCTGTTACCAGCAGGATTTCATCCAGGGTGGTACTGAACAGCCGCGGTAGCGAGGTGATTTGATTGAGCTTTTCGACAAAACCGGCGATACACTCTTCATGGGTCAGCCGCCTTTCGGTGGCATAGTCATTGAAAAACCGGGATTTCAGTTGGCTAACGGTTTCCCGGATGATCCGGGTGCCTTCGAGGTTGCCAAAGGCGTCAAAGTTCACCTCGGCAAAACCGTGAATATCAATAAAACGGCGGGCCGCGTAGCGATTAAGCGGGGCGGTACGGCTGATGTAAGAGACATAACTGGCCTTGCGGGTGGGGTCATTGGCATGGACAATATATTCAAACCGATCTGTCTTTAGGGCTTCCTTCTGCGTGTCCGTCATGGTATACCAGCAATAGGGCTGGGCGTTGACACAATAGGCATGGGTGTTTTGCTCCAAGCGGTTGATATAAACGTAGGTGGCCAGATTGCCGCCTTTGGAGTGTCCGAGAATATTACGCTCACCCCGAATCCCAGCCATGTAGTGGTCATAAAAAGCCATCGCCTTGTGATGGTGGCTGGTTACCACGCCTAATGACGCCAGTAAACAGTCACCCCAATCCAGCACCGTACTGGTCGGATCCATTTGTTCACAACCGCTAAAAACGACTGCCCCATTATTGTCAAGATCCTCCAGGGCAAGACTGACTAGGCTGGTTTTATTTTTGTTGCCAGTGTTGCCGTAGGGACCATAATTGTCATTAATATAGCCGGTAATAAGCACATCTGCGAGATTGTCGCTAGCCGCATAAATCCGCTTAAAATGAGCCTGGCGCCGTTTTTTGTAGAGGTAGCCATGGGCTGATCGACTGATAAAACCGGGGTAAATCGAATAGCCACAGCGCTCGACCAGGTCAATGTATTCGTCCAGTTTCATCGGTGTTTCCCGGCTAATCTGATTTTTGTAGGGTGTCGGCAAATGAAAATAAACCAGCTCCAGCAACAGGTATTTTTCGACATCCAGCAGGTTGCTCATTTTGAGACTCATGGTGTTCCTCTTTTCTGTAGACTACACTTAGGCATATAGCAAATCTTATCACAATCGGCTTCAGAATAAAAGATAGGAATTCCTGATCGTATTAATAATTTTTTTAATCTACGTTGCATTTGCAACTGCCAAAGCCCATAAGCTGTAGTATCATTAACTCATCTTCAGTTAAGAAAGATAGCACATCCCGAAATATTAATTAGCCCATTGATATTACATCTCAATGAATACGATTAAAACGTCCGCGCATTATGAAGAAAAAATAAAATTTTAAAATTAAATGGTTAATCAGCATTGCTCTAGGGTAGTCAATAAATAGTTGCACTTTAATACCAGGTTATTCCCCGTTAATACGGGTTAACAAATATAGTTACGAGAGAGGTAAAAAAATGAAAGATATGTTTTGTTTTCAATGTGAACAAACGGCCAAAGGAACCGGATGTGAGGTCAAGGGCGTTTGTGGTAAAACAGCACCCGTTGCCGGTCTCCAGGATAAATTAGTCGGCGCCTGTATTGGACTGTCAAAGGCCGTTAAAAAAACAGCGGCTACTGAAGCCACCAATGCCTGTATCAAAAAAGCTTTGTTCACGACGGTTACCAACGTCAGTTTTGACGATGAGAGTTTAAAAATCATGGTCGACTGTGTTGACAAGATGAAAGCTGATCTCGATCCTACCGCCGTCGATTACGACATGGCTAAACTCTGGGACGATAATGAAGATATTCGTTCTCTGAAAACCTTGATCCTTTTAGGTATCAAAGGGGTAGCGGCCTACGCCCACCATGCCGCAATTCTGGGCTATAACGATCCTGAAGTCGATGCCTTCTTCTATGAAGCATTAGACGCGGTCGGCTCTGATCTGGGTATGGACACCTTACTACCACTAGTCCTAAAAACCGGCGAAATCAATTTAAAATGCATGGCCTTACTGGACAAAGCCAACACCGAAACTTACGGCACCCCGGTACCAACAGAAGTGCCATTAACAATAGAAAAAGGCCCCTTTATTATCATCACCGGTCATGATTTACATGACTTAAAATTATTGCTGGAACAAACCGAAGGCAAAGGCGTTAATATTTACACCCATGGTGAAATGCTACCCTGCCACGCTTATCCAGAACTGAAAAAACATGCCCATTTAAAAGGAAACTTTGGAACAGCATGGCAGAATCAACAAAAAGAATTTGCCGATGTACCGGCTCCAGTGCTGTTCACCACCAACTGTATTATGCCTGTTAAAGAATCCTATTCTGACCGTATCTTCACCACCGATATGGTGCAATACCCCGGCATGATCCATGTTGGCAAAGAAAAAGATTTTGCCCCAGTCATTGCCAAAGCGTTAGAACTGGGCGGTTACCCGGAAGCCAAGGAAATGACCGGCATCAATGGTGGCAAAACACTCTTAACCGGATTTGGTCATGGCACTGTTTTAGGGGTTGCTGACAAGGTCATCGCAGCGGTTAAAGCTGGCGATATCAAGCACTTCTTCCTGGTTGGCGGATGTGACGGCGCTAAAACCGGACGTAATTACTACACCGAGTTTGTTGAAAAAACACCGGCTGACACGGTTGTCTTAACCCTGGCCTGTGGTAAATACCGCTTCAACGATCTTGATCTGGGTACCATCGGCGGCTTACCACGACTGATGGATATGGGTCAATGTAATGATGCTTACTCGGCCATTCAGGTTGCTGTCGCTCTAGCTGGCGCCTTTGACTGCGATGTTAACGCATTACCTCTTAGCATGGTCTTGTCCTGGTACGAACAAAAAGCGGTTTGTATCTTACTGACATTATTATCTTTAGGCATCAAAAACATCTTATTGGGACCATCACTACCTGCCTTTATTTCACCAAACGTCTTAAACGTCCTGGTTGAAAACTACAACATCGGACCAATCACCACTCCAGAAGCTGACATGGCAAAATTACTGGGATAATACCGACTTCTTATTATACGGTACCATCGGGTTTTTCGGAGGCTATCGTACCGACCAATTTTAACATCATCAGGATAAATTAAAAGTCTGTCAAAGCTACCCAAACTGGGGTCTTTGGCAGACTTCACTCTTTACTAGCAAAAACTATCACGAAACTTGAAGGAGGACTTGTTTATGGGTTACCACACTACCCCAGAGAAAATGAATGCTATTTTTTCTGACTTATCAAAAGACTATCTTATTTATGCCCCCAAACGGTTTGTCGGCGATGGCACCTTTACTGACATCGACACCATTCGTTATGGTGAAATTACCGATCTAGCTGAAATTGAATTTGCCGAAAAATCGGACTATTCCTTTAAAGAGGTCTTACTGCCGATCTCTGAAACGCTGTTTTATTTTACTGAAAATGAAATGAAAGAAGCGGACCCACCAAAAAAAGGCGCGATTGTGTTCTTGCGCAGCTGTGATCTGCACGGTCTGAAACGGATGGACACGATTTACCTGGAGAATGGTGCTGTCGACAACTATTACAAACGACTGCGGGATCAGACCAAATTTATTTTAATCGGCTGTGAAAATTCATTTGACAACTGTTTCTGCGTTTCGATGGGCACCCAAAAAAGCGAGGACTATGACGCTTACATAAAGGTTGATGGTCAAACGGTCTTGGTCGACAGCCACTGGGATGTCCTGGATACCGCTCTGGCTGGGGAAGCCCCGGCTCCGGTGACTCCCGATTCGGTCACCGCCAATGACACCGTCGTGACGATTCCCGAAACGGTTCCCCAGACCCTGTTTGACGCTCCCTTTTGGGAAGATTACGGCAACCGCTGTATCGCCTGTGGACGTTGCAACTTTGTCTGTCCTACCTGTACCTGTTTCACCATGCAGGATATTTTCTACACCGATAATGGTAAGGCCGGCGAACGGCGGCGGGTTTGGGCTTCTTGTCATGTTGACGGCTATACCGATATGGCTGGCGGACACGCTTTTCGAAATGATAAGGGTCAGCGGATGCGCTTTAAGGTGATGCACAAGGTCAACGATTATAAACGGCGCTTCGGTAGCCACATGTGTATCGGTTGCGGCCGCTGTGACGATGTCTGTCCAGAATATATTTCTTTTGCCAATTGCATTAATAAACTGAATGATTTGGTAAATGACACCGTAAAGAAGGAGGAAAACTAAATGACAACGACTGCGCTTAATACAAATAATTCAGATAATCCCTATCTTCCTTTCCTTTCGGAAATCATCGATGTGATCAAACATACCGAAATCGAGTATACTTTCCGAATGACCTACAGCGGTGCGGTCAAACCGGGGCAATTTTTCGAGGTATCGCTGCCTAAGTTTGGCGAAGCCCCGATTTCGGTCAGCGGCATCGGCGACGGCACGGTCGATCTGACCATTCGTAAGGTCGGCAAGGTTACTGATGAGATCTTTGAAAATTATATCGGTGACACCCTGTTCCTTCGGGGACCCTATGGCAACGGTTTTGATATCGCCAACTACAAGGGCAAAGAAATTATTCTGGTGGCCGGCGGCACTGGTCTTTCACCAGTCAAAGGAATCGTCGATTATTTTTCGGCTCATCCCGATGACTGCAAAAGTTTTACCCTGTTAGTCGGCTTTAAATCCCCCAATGATGTCCTCTTTAAAAAAGACTTTGAAGAATGGGAAAAAAACCTCAATGTCATTATGACCGTGGATACCCCGGTCGACGGCTATTGCGGCAAATGCGGACTGGTTACCCAGTACATTCCCGACATTCCGATCAAAAATTCGGACCAAGCGGTCGGGATTGTCGTCGGCCCGCCAATGATGATGAAATGCACGATCACCGAACTTTTTAATGTCGGATTCAAGGAAGCAAACATCTGGATCTCCCAGGAGCGAAAAATGTGCTGCGGGATCGGTAAATGCGGACATTGCAAAATCGATGATACCTATATTTGTCTGGACGGCCCGGTTTTTAACTACACCAAGGGAAAATTTTTAAAGGATTAGGAGGAGTGCCATGTTAGATCTAAATACCAAAAAGATAAAGAAGAATGCCTATCGCATCACCAAGGTCCGTGGGGAAACCGCCTCACGAGTCCGGGTTCCCGGGGGCTTATTAACGGCAGACCTGCTGCCGCTGATTCAAAACATTGCCGAAAGCTATGGCAATGGCCGGATCCATTTAACCACC
>NZ_CAKMJU010000120.1:0-3572 GCF_927416815.1 uncultured Acetobacterium sp.
GAAGTCTTCCTTTTCTTCCCGGATGTCGACCTCGCCCATAGCCCCCAAATAGATCTTTCGACAGGGCAACTCGGTGATGAATCCGATTTCGAAAAGCATCCTGGGGATATCCCTAAACAGCTCTCACCAACCTGGCTTCAGCAGCGATGCACTGAACAACGTCCGTCCGATCCGCTCCATCACTTTGGCGGCCACCTTGATATGACCGGTTTCAACGGAATGCTTCAGTGAATGAAAGAAGGTAGTGACAGAAAAAAAACGGGGAATGCTGTATTTTTGCGGCCTGCAGACCCTGTTACTCGAAATCCGGGCTAAATGCCTTTCATCTGGCCAATGAAGAGGTTGACCGGTTAATCTTACGTGAAGACCTCTTCCAGGTGTTGGATCGTGTTTTCAATCCCGATGATAAAGAAAAGAATGCTCTCATTTTAAATCATGGCTTAAACGGGCATGAGTACACCTTGAAAGAAATATCCGGTTTATATGGCGTTTCTCCGGAGAGAGCCCGGCAATGGACTGCCAAAGGGTTGCGTCGGATCCGGGCTTCTACTTCCGGCAACGAATTGATGGCCAAATATCGGGATGAGTATGTTTGTAATACCCTTCTTCCTAAACTGCTAAAACACGGCCAGCGTAACCCTTATCTTTATGCTCAAAAGCTGGAAGACCTGGAAGATCTGGAATCTATTGATTATTACTTTGATATGCTCGGGCTATAATTTAACTTGCCGGTAACTTGCCAGCGTTATGTTTTGACCTGGTATTTTGTCCTGATGCACTGATTTGGTGCGTCAGTTTTCCCATCTCAAATAGCAAAACCGCCCTTCACTAAAAAAGGCGGTTTCTTTTTTTTGATCCTATGCTATATTCGTAATGTTTGGGAAATATTCTCAATTGTTTTTAATTCCTCCATGCAATCTTTAATATAATCATAAGCGATATTTGCTTTTATTGATTGCTCTTCGTGTTCCTGCTTTAATTTCTCAATCCCCTTTTTTTCATCAATGATATAGTCAAAATAACATTCAAGAATATCTAAGATCATGCATCTCACCTTGTTCAAATTTTGTGTCACTTCTGATATTGTCCCATCAACTTCATATAGTTTCTTCTCATCTACAAATATACATCTGGCCATTTTAATCTCACTTTCATAATATCTGTTTTTTTCAGTTTGCCGAAATTTAAAGGTCGGGATAATATAGCCCCCCTTACCCTAAATTCCCGGATTTTTGTTCCTGCCAGGTTAGATATTGCGACCGTCACGAGGTGATAAAAGTTTTTTGTGCCCCCCATAATCATGCTTAACCCCACCTGTTAAGAGGTTTATCGCTTCCTGAAACCCCAATACAAAACCCTGGCATATGGCGGCGCTGGCACAATAAACGGACGTTTCTTCAATCCCACTTTATCTATAACTGTTCCCAGAACAGATCAATATCCTGCGTTCTGTAATCACGCTCTTTGGCCGAAATATCACCGATTCTATAAACAAAACTAAGCATTCCATAAATTTCAAACAAAATCAGTCTGGTTGTTTCAATACTGTCCTCAAACTCTATCATCTGTTCCTTTTTGTTTTCAATAAGCTTATCCAGTATAATCATGCGTTTGTTCTTATTCATTCTTTTTTCTCCCTTCATTTGCTGCGCTGGAAGAGGTCGCCCTGATTCGGGGTCCCTTCCTGGCTGCGTGATCGTTCCGGCTCCCGGTGTTGGTCAAATTACTTTGAATGTTACATCATGGCCGGGATTTTCTTTGATTAATAGGTGCTTGACCTCTTCCACTGTCAGATTGTTGTCAAGCGCTGCCTGGATCACATCTACCAGCTTAACCCCGTCAAGATATGCCAGATTCGTTACTGCTCATTAAAACATCCTCTTTTTCAAACAGTTCTTTCACCCGTATACTATTAAGCATGTTTTCTCCCCTTGTCCGGTTTTGCTCTGAGTATGGTTAATTTTGCTTTCTGCTGCGTGATCCCGATCCTGTCAAACTTTGCTCTGGTTTCTTTGCCAGCCAGTTCCTTTTCAATGCATATTCTTTTAATTTCTTCCGCATTGGCATAGGTGGCCGCCTTTCTGAATCCTTTGTAAAGAAGATGCCAGGCAATATAACCACCTTCAATTTTATAGCCACAATAAAGGGTTTCCCCTTCTTTTTCATCCATTCCAGCGTCGACCGCTTCAATACCAAATAATTCAATAGCTCTGTAAATGGGTACGCCTTCCCATTCTAAAAACGCAACGGCTTCTTTTTCAAATAATTCTTTTATTTGTGCGCTATTAAGCATTTTTCCTCCCGTTCGGAAGAGGTGCAGCCTCTCCCTAAGCAATCTGTGCTTTTATCCTCAAACCATAATATAAACCATTACCGCCAACAATTTGTTTTAAGACCCCTTTTAAGGCCGTTCCAAAGACCATGACCTTTGATAACCATTCAGCAACCGAAGAGGCCAGATAACCTACACAGTAAGAATTGCCGTGGATCGTGACCACCACTTCAATGGCATCCTCTTCAAAATATCCGGTAGTATTTCTTTCAAAGCTGATCGTGATTTCTGATGGGTCATATTGTTTCATATGGTCAATGGCGGTCTGTCTCTTGCCCTGGGTGACACCCTTGACAACAAGGGCTTTTCCTTTGGCCAGCTCCCAGGCTCTTTTAAATGCCTGACTTTTAGTTAAGCCGGTGGTGGTTAACTTGTTGGCGGTTCTTAAGATTTCTGAACGATTATACATTTTGGTTTCTCCTCTCAATTGATTAATTCTATGCCTTTAGTATACAGCATTCGCTTAACACTGTCAAGCGAATCGTTAATTATATGCTGAATATTATAAAGAATTTAATTGACGTTATTTAGTGAATAGTTTATAATCGAATTATAGGAGGTGCCAAAATGACTATTGAACAAAAAATAAAAATGGCCTTGGGATATAAAGCAATAAGTCAAGCTGCATTAGCTAGACTTATTGGAATGACTCCATCAAATTTTAATCAAAAACTAAAACGTGATACATTTACTACTGAAGAATTAAATGCTATTGCTGAAGCTCTTGGTGGGGAGTATACATTTTTCTTTGAGTTCCCAGATGGGACTAAGATTTAATAAGAGGAGAACGTAATGTTTCTAGAAGAACGACTTGAAGCCATTGAACGTAAGCAGGCAGAAATAATTACCCAGAATGCCGAAATTATCTTTCTGCTTAAAAAAGCAAGAGAACCTATGGATTCCTATCTCTCAGCAAAAGATTTTGCTAAAAAAGCAGACATCAGTTACGCTGCAGCAAGAAGATTAATCAACAAATGTATTTTGCCAGATCCTATTTGTATAAGAGTCAACGGCAGGGACAAAATTAACTGGAAATTGTATTGTGAATGGCTTGCCATTCCTGGAAATACGAAGAAATTAGAAAAGATCTGACTAGATCACAGCCCTGAAAGGTAAAAATATTTCGCACTAAAAATTAGCGATAAAACGGGAATGCAAGAAAAATAGATGGTAAAATGAAAGAAAAATTTCGCAAGGAGAAATCAGTTTACCATGGGACGAAAACAGGAACGAGCAGTTA
>NZ_CAKMJU010000121.1:0-2680 GCF_927416815.1 uncultured Acetobacterium sp.
GATATGACAAGGGGACGTTTCGTTTGTCATATCCATCATTTCACAGCCCGCTCTATGACAAGGGTATGACAAGGGGACGTTTCGTTTGTCATATCCATCATTTCACAGCCCGCTCCACCATCATCTTGCCCAGTCCCAACCCCGAATACCGGAATCTGGGAGAAGTGTCGGTAGACAAGCGAAATCAGCTGATCCGACAGATTCAGCAGGAAACCGGTGGCAGTATCCGTCAATTGAGCCGAGTGTTGGGGCTGGGCAAGATGATGGTAGAGCGGGCCGTGAAATGATGAATATGACAAACGAAACGTCCCCTTGTCATATATTTAGTGACCATGGAACTTTTATTATTGGTTTTAGCATTGCTAAAGGGCATATAGCTGTGGCACCTGAAGCACTAGTCATTAGTCTTTTTGAAAAGGAAATTGAGCAAGCTGGATATTCTCACACAAAGGAGCTGTTTAGAATCAAATGGACAGATCAAGTGGATTTTGATCTGTTACACAAACTTGTTAATTATAATATAGAGAACAAAAAAGATATGATAAAATTTTGGAGATAAAGGAGGCGTTTATATGGCAGAACTGAAGACCAAGCAGCACGACGGAGATGTTTTTGAATTCATTACAACCTTTGCGAATACCCAGCAAAAGCGTGTGGATAGTTTTGAAATTGTGAAGCTGATGCAAAAGGTTACAGGACATCCACCCAAAATGTGGGGTACTTCGATGATTGGATTTGGCAGCTATCATTATAAATCCGATCGTAGCAGACAAGAAGGAGATTGGCCATTAGTTGCATTTTCACCGCGCAAAGCAGCAATATCTTTATATGTATTTTCGGGGAACCCGGAGCATGAGTATTTGCTGAAAGACTTAGGAAAGTATACAATTGGGAAGGCTTGCATCTATGTTAAGAGGCTTTCAGACATCGACTTAGAAGCGCTTGAAAGGCTAATGAGTGCCACTATTGAATTTTTAGAAGATAAATATGGGCGAAATTAATAGCAACAAATGAAAAACTGCATGTATTCTAACCAGTGGGCTCGATCTCTGTGCTAATGTTTCTGATTACTGTCCAATATGTTATAAACTGATTAAGTCAAAACACTAAACAAAGGAGTGGAAAATATGATTACACCTTACCTTATATTTAACGGGAACTGTAAGGAAGCACTGGATTTTTACCGCGCCGTCTACCATTGCGACGAGCCAAAAGTACTGCCCTACGGTGACTATATGCCGAAGGGGTCAAAGACACCGCCTGAACTGCTGCGTACTTGGGTTATGCACGCCGAGATGGTGATCTGCGGTACGAACGTCTGGTTTGCCGATGAGGCTACGCCGCCCAAGAGTGGCGACAACATCAAACTAACCGCTACGGTACCTACAGGCAAGGAAGCGACGGCTATCTTCGACGCGCTTTGCGTGGGTGGCGAGGTGACGCTCCCGCCGACCGAGACCTTCTACAGCGTGTTCCACGCCGCAGTAACAGACAAGTTCGGCGTGAACTGGAATGTCGTCGCTGAAGAAGCGCTAAAGCAAGTGGAGGGATGAAGAGTGAATAACGAAGGAAGTGACACTTTATGATAAACGAGCGAGTGTACAAAATGGCGTTTTCGAGCGTCTACCCTTTGTACGTCCAAAAAGCGGAGAAAAAAGGGCACACAAAAAGAGAAGTCGATATCATTATTAGCTGGCTGACGGGGTATGACGAGCATGGATTACGGACACAAATCGGTAAAGGGGTTGACTTTGAGACGTTCTTTGCTGAAGCCCCTCAAATCAACCCAAATACCCATAAAATTACAGGCGTAGTCTGTGGCATTCGCGTAGAAAATATCGAGGACCCGCTCATGCAGAAAATTAGATGGCTTGACAAACTGGTGGACGAATTGGCAAAAGGTAAGTCGATGGAGAAGATTCTAAGGAGTTGAGGTCAAATGGCGAATAAACACTGCAAAAAAATAGATTGCATGACACGGGGACGTTTCGTTTGTCATCCCCAACAAGGTGTGATACACATAAAAAAATAACAGGAGGTGAAATCAGAAATGGCAAGAAAAGCCAGAGTAAAAAGCGCAACCGGCATTTACCATGTAATGTTGAAGGGTCTGGATGGGCGTAATATTTTTCTGGATGATGCGGATCGATCAATTTTTATGGAAAGCTGAATAAAGCCAGAGAAATCGGCGGCTTTGAGTTGTATGCCTATTGTCTGATGGACAACCACGTTCACCTGTTGATCAAAGAAGGGGAAGAACTGGGAACCAGCATCAAACGGATAACCGTTGGCTATGTTCAATTGCACAATAACAAATATGGTCGTACCGGGCACCTCTTTCAGAATCGCTTCAACAGCGAAGTCGTGGAGGATGAGAAGTATCTGATGACGATAGTTCGCTACATTCACCGTAATCCCATCCAAGCGGGAATAGTTACCCGCTTGGAAGAATATCCGTGGAGCAGTTATCATCCGATCAGACAGGTCTATCAGGGAAAGGCAACAGCATTGGATAGTGAGATAATCAAAGACTATTTTCCAACAGAAGCAGATTTTATTCGGTTTTCTGAGGAAGAAAACCAGGATCAATGTCTGGAGAGTTATTTAAAAATCCGATGGAGTGATGCACATCTTACTGATGTGCGGAAATAGAACATTGAACACCAGAAAATGGGAGAAA
>NZ_CAKMJU010000122.1:0-45434 GCF_927416815.1 uncultured Acetobacterium sp.
TTGCTGACATCAACTAAATACTTTTTTCTTTTACCTGTTTTTTTCTTGAAAACACCAGGGTTTATTAAAGTTACCCCTTTCTCAATCTTTTGTTTCTGTCATTAAAAAATAACCGCTTGACATATTACCAGATTGCTTTATAACGATTTGCTTTGAGCTATACTATATCAAGCATTCAATAAAAAATCAAATTCTATGATAGATTTGTTAAAAAATAATATTTTACAAAAATAGTTGACAAATGCGTCAAATAGAATTAACATGTACATGTACAGGGTAGTCGCGATACCAGATTTTATTTTATTAATTGGAGGTACAAAATGAGTGATCAAAATATTTATGAAGATCGCATTAAATTGTTCAAAGACACCATTGAATTAAAGAAAACCGAAAGGGTTCCCAATCTATCAAATTTCTTTACATGGAAAATACTGGATTCACCTTACAAACTGAGTGAAGCGATGAATGATTACAATAAAATGGAAAAAGTTGTCTGTGATTTTCATGAACGGTATCACTTTGATGCTTATATGGATTTGGGCACACGAAATCCCATTCGTGTCACCGATGCACTAGGTGGAGGCGATCACGAGGTCAACGACAAAACGGAGTCAATTAATTATTATGATCACGTATTGATGAAATCGGATGAATATCAGGAATTATTAGATAATGAGGTGAAGTTTTTATGGACAAAAGTATTTGCCAGAAAATTTCCAGATACAACACCTGAAAAACTCATTGATGCTGTTCAGGAATTGATGGCTTATGGCCAATTCAATGATAAGATGACGAATAAGTTTGTTCAGGAATATCATTGTCCATCCGTTTTTAATATGAATGCAGTGTTAATGCATCCCTTTGAGTATTTACATAATAATTATCGCGGGATAAAAGAAGTATCAATTGATTTACGAAAACGACGAACGGAATTGAAAGGCGTCATTGACAAAAAATTCGAAACCCAAATGCTTCCGGCTCTGGATGCAGCTTTGGATCTGGATACAAGCGCCTATGTGTGTGACACTTATTTTCCAATGTTGGCTCATGCCATCCTTAGTCCAAAACAGTTTGAAGATATTTATTGGCCCCAATTAAAACGAATTATCGACAAGGTCGTGGAAAAAAATAAGACAGTGTACATTTTTTGTGAAAGCACAATGCTCCGTTTTAAAGATTTTTTTCAGGATATTCCCAAAGGACATGTTATTCTTCATTTAGAACAAGATGACATCTTTGAAATTCATAAAGAACTGCCTAACATCTGTCTTGCCGGGGGGATGACAACCGATTTACTCGGTAATGGAACACCGCGTCAATGTATCGATTACTCAAAAAAATTAATTGATGAACTGGGAAACGGATTTATTTTTAGTCAGAATAAAATGGTCTCATTCAGAAATGATTGTACCCGGGAAAATCTACTGGCGGTAAATGAATTTATTAGAAATTATTAAGAAGGAGGTCAAAATGATGTTCGAAGAAAAAGATTCAGCAATAGAAAACCCGTTTTTAACTTATCCGGAGGGATGGAATCAGGCGGTTGATAGTTTGGAGTTTCTGCCGGAAGAAATACGGGAAGGCTTCCTGATTCAATTTATAACAACTGTTACCAGTATGTAAACGATATTTAAAAACCTGAAATACGTTATAACTACAAAGCTGTAGAACTCTCTGCAGCTTTTCAAATTCTGATTGAAGAGGGGGTTGCTATTGATAAAAAAAAGTATTAAACCATCAATGAATCGATGGATAATCTGTGGCGGGTGTTTTTTGATTTGTTTTATGGGGTATGGATTAGCCTATTCATCAATCAGTCTATATTCGGTGAGCATTTGCGAGGCTTTTGGATTCAGTCGCGGACAGTTTTCTGTTGTCATGAGTCTGCTAAGCTTATCCATGAGTATTGGCGCATTTTCCTATGGCAAATTATCCCAAAAATTCAGTCTGAAGTTCTTAATGATAAACGGCGTAATGATGATTGCTGCAGGGGTGCTGTTTATGAGTTTTTCAACGACGCTCCCGATGTTTTATTTTGCTGGTATCCTGATCGGATGGGGACTCTCAATAGCTACAGTAATTCCTGCAAGTATCCTTATGCTGAACTGGTTTGGAGATAAAAGAGGTGGGGCTCTCGGAATTATTCTCGCATCAACCGGAATTGGAGCGATGGTTTTTAGCCCATTTGTCATTTATTTTATTGACCTTAAATCATTTGAATACACTCTGGCATTTTCAGGAATAATTCTGGCCGTCTTACTGGTACCCATTGCTGTTTTTGTCATTAGAGAAAAACCAACTATTCAAAATAAAGAAAAAAGCCAAGCCGAAACAACTTATGAAGAACAGAAACAAGGTCAAAAAAGCGGTCTGTCACTTAAAGAAGCCAGAAAAACACTGACATTTTATTTTTGTACGATAACTGTTGCGATGTATTCGATTGTGTTTGTCGGGGTGACCTATTTTATTCCTTCTTATCTATTGGATATTGGTTTGTCGCCAATGGTCGTGGGTGTTATGATTTCACTTTTGAGCGGAGCTAATGCCATTGGAAAAATAATAATGGGGAAAATAAATGATGTTTTTAACGTCAGTATTTGCGTAACTTATGGGACAGTTTTATTTATCATTGCTATGGTTATTGCATTACTGATTCAATCACCAGTCATGGCGGGGGTCTTTGCCATTATTTATGGATTGTCCGTGTCAACAGCTTCATTTCCGCTAACCATTATCGTTTCTGACTTTTTCGGGGAAATGGCTTATGGGGAAATTCTGTCTTTTATTCAAGGTATCGCAGGCCTCGTTGCAGCACTTGCCATTCCTGTTGCAGGATTAATATATGATCAAACTGGCAGTTATAATCTGATTTTTATGGTTTATATTGGTCTCAGCATCATTCCATTTGCCACATATTTTATTGCACTAAAGAAAAAGCCGGTAATTGAAGTTTAAATGAAGAAGGGATACATGAATGTTTTTTATCTTCAAGAATAGAAGATAAGTATGAAAAAATTTAACTTTTTATAATGAGGATCGCGAGTCAAAATACGGATATCCTCTTAAAAAAGACGATAAATGACAAATTAAAAAGGAGAAAAATATGTTAAACTTAAAAATTTTAACGCAAGCATTGGGAGATCTTGAAGAAGATCAGGTTATAGAAATGTTGAAGGAATTTGCAGATACAAGTCCTTCAGAAACGGAAGCGCTGGAAGCAGTAGCTGCTTGTCAGGCAGGGATGGCGATTGTTGGGGAGCTATTTGAACAAGGCGAATATTTTGTCGGTGATCTGATTTATGCCGGGGAGCTGTTAACCGATGCCATCAATGTTTTGAAACCGGCTTTAGGCGGTGGTGCTTCTGTTGCAATCGGAACGATTCTTCTAGGCACCGTCCATGGCGACTTACATGATATCGGTAAAAATATTTTCAAAAGCATGTCAGAGGCAGCGGGATTTGAAGTGGTTGATTTGGGGATTGATGTGGAAGTGGATACCTTTGTTAGAAAAGCTCAGGAGATCAAACCACAGATTATCGGCATGAGCGGTGTTTTAACTCTAGCAATTGATTCTATGAAAGATACCGTAGTAGCTCTTAAAGCAGCTGGCGTGGACGCTAAAGTCATCATTGGCGGAAACCCCGTAACCAAAGAATCCGCTGTATTTGTCGGTGCTGATGCCTTTACCACCAATGCCGCTGAAGGTGTTAAAATCTGTCAGGGACTTGTCTAAAATTCAGGAATCAAAACACTATAAGGAGCGATTATGATTATTATAGGAGAAAAAATTAATGGCACCATCCCAGTGGTCAAGGAAGCCATTGAAAAACGAAACACCAGCTTTATTGCTGATCGGGCGGTCAAACAGACAGAAGCTGGCGCTAGCTTCATCGATGTCTGCGCCAGCACCGCCCCGGAATATGAAATTGAAACCTTGAAATGGCTGATGGAAGTGGTTCAGGACGCAACCGATACCCCACTGTGTATCGACAGTCCCAACCCCAGGGTCATTGAAGCAGTTTTCAAATATGCCAATAAACCGGGGATGATTAATTCTATTTCCGAAGAAGGGGACAAATGTGAAGTTTTGCTGCCACTGATGGAAGGTAATACCTGGGAAGTCGTGGGCTTGACCTGCGATGATCGGGGCATACCTAGCGATGTTCAGACTAAGGTGGATATAACCAAAATTATGGTGGAAAAAGCGGCCAAATATGGTATCACCCCAGACCGGATTCACATCGATCCTTGCGTCATGGCATTATCCACAGAAAATAATACGATGTTAAATTTTACTTCGGAAATTAAAGCTATCAGGGAATTATATCCCACTATCCATGTCACCGGTGCCATCAGTAATATTTCCTTTGGCTTGCCCGTACGCGCTTTGCTGAACAAAACCGCCATGGCCTTTGCCATCCAGGCGGGCATGGACTCGGCAGTTATGGATCCCATGAACCGGGACATGATGGAAACCATTTTTGCCACCTATGCATTAATGGGTAAAGACAGACATTGCCGGAAATACAGCAAGGCATTTCGGGCAGGGCAGATTGGGCTGGTTCTTAAATAGATAATTAAATCAAATGTTTAAAACGTCATTTAAAAATTGAATGACGTTTTATTATTTATTCAACTTTGCCATTTCGTTTGTCACAGGATCAAGCTGGCAATAATAGTTCAGCCCGGTCAAGAAGTCATCTGGTCATAAAAAGCAACAGACCGAGTGTAGATATTGAAGAAATGATTGGACCAAGAAGCATCATCAGGAAAATTTTGAAATTCCGCTTGACTCTCACACTATGTTATACTTCATAATAAAGATGAGCTCAAAAAACACATGTGTGAGGAAATAAAAATGTTAAGAATAGGTGATTTTTCAAAACTATCAAGAATCAGTATCCGAATGTTGCGGCACTATGATGAGATTGGTCTGCTGGTGCCCAGAAGCACGGACAGCCAGACAAATTATCGCTATTACTGTGAGGAGCAGTTGCCGGTGGCTGGGCGGATTACCGCGCTGAAGGATATGGGTTTCGGCCTGGCCGCCATCATCGAAATTCTGAAAAACTATGAAGATCCTCAGGCACTGGCGGAATTTTTGTCAGTGAAACGAGCCGAACTTCAGGTCCAGTCAGAAGAAACCCAGCTTCGTTTGCGACTTCTTGATACAGCCATTAAACGGTTGAGAAAGGATGATACAGCAATGAATTATAATGTAAATATAAAAACGTTGGACGAACGCCATGTGGCTAGCGTCAGACAGGTGATCCCGGCTTATGATCGTGAGGGGATTCTGTGGGGGCTTTTAATGGAAGAAACTGGGGCTAAAAACCTGCAAATGGATGAGCCCTGCTACAGCATGGCGATCTTTCACGATGAGGGCTACAAAGAAAGTGATGTGGATGTAGAGATCCAGATTTCGGTAAAAGGGTCTTATGAAAATACCGAGCATGTTGTGTTTAAAACCGAGCCAGCTATTACCGTTGCTTCGGCAGTGATCAAAGGCAGCTATAACCAGCTAGCCCCGGCTAACAATGCGGTTGCTCAGTGGGTTAAGGACAACGGCTATGAGTTTAACGGCGCCGTATTCTGGATTTATCATGTCAGCCCTGCTCAAACCCAGAACCCTGATGAACTGGTGACTGAAATCTGCTACCCGGTAAAAAAGAAATAAAGAGATAATCGGCAAAGAACCGGTCCAGGAGTTACCTGAATCGGTTCTTTGTCAGTTTAATTATCTGCAATGGGTTTCGTTCCGATCTTCATACCAGAAGCTGACACTTTCTGCTACGGCTGCTTCAATGGCATCATAGTCTTTGTTTTTAAGACAGTTGTACAAATCCAGATGAAAGCGCTCAGCGTTGTTAAAGCGTTCATCGGTATCAATGGTATCCTCAATGGATAGGGCAAAAACTTCATAAATCCCGTTGACGATATTGGAGATATAGGGATTATCACAAATATTGGCAATCGCCACATGATATTGATAGTCCAGATAGGCGGCTCTTTCTTTGTCACCGGATTCATAAGCCACACGGATTTCTTTAATGCGGCTTTTTAAATTTACCAGATCTTTGTCAGTAACCTTGGTCATGGCGGTACGCAGTACCGTTTCGTCCATCATTCGCCGAAATTCCACCATGGCATTATCACTGCGGGACTGGAAAATAATGCTGTAGATAATGGGGTTAAAGATGGTTGGAGCGATGTGGTCGCAGACGTAGGTGCCGTCCCCTCGTTTGATGGTAACAACACCTAAGGTTGCTAATATTTTCATGGCTTCCCGCAGGGAATTGCGGCCTACCTTCAATTCTTCCATCAAAATAAATTCACTGGGCAGTTTTTCACCCACCTTAAATTGTCCGGCGGCAATGGCCTTCACGATCCGGTCAATGATTTTATCAACGATGCTACCGTTGTCAATAGGGGTAAGAGCAGATGCCTGACTGTTATTCTTTAGAAAAGTTTTCATCAAAACCTCTTTGGTAATCATAGGATGTTTAAACGTTCTATGATATTATAACAGCTTGTTTGGAAAATATCAATCTTGCTTTGATAACGTTGAGTATTTCATTCAACTTTGTGTTCGACAGTAGTTCTCAATAAACGTAAGTGCCGTTTCAGTTCCATTTTCCTGATCGATGATGGCTTTCAGTTCATGAGCTTTTGATTTAACGGCTTCTTCATCAAATTGAATGAAGCGTTGGATCAGCGCTTGTGTCGTGACCTGGGTTTCCTTCAGCGGTTTTAGTGCATACCCCTGTTGATAGAGGCGGTTGGCCCAGAAGGGTTGATCCACCGAAAAGGGGATAATCAACTGTGGTTTGCCGCTCTTGATGGCCGCCGCCATGGTTCCTACGCCGCCATGATGGACGATCCCTTTGCCATGGGGAAACAACAATGAATGGGGCGCGCCATTGATGGTCAGCAGATGCTCATTCTCATCAAAGTGAAAACCGCTGTTGCCAGATAAAAGGATGCCCCGCTGATGGGTGGCATGAAGGGCTTCCTGTAGACGGTTCTTAAATTGTTCCGGAGTTTTAAGGGGCGTACTGCTAAATGAGATGATAATCGGTGCTGGTCCCGAGTTTAAAAAGGCAGTTAATGTCGAATCGAGGTGCTCTGTTTGGGAATCAAGATAAAAAAAGCCAGGTGTCAGAACCCGACCCTCCCAGCTTGTGACTTCTGGAAATAAGGCCTTGCTGATCGGATAAATGATCGGGATGACGTGACCATTCAGGGAAAAGGTGTAGAGTCCGCTTTTACGTTTGGGCAGATGCAAGGTTTTTTGTCTGAAATCATTGACCTCTTTGATGCTTGATCGCTCGGCTTGGGCAATCACCGAGTAGGTCCAGAGATTCAATCGCTTTCCGAGATTTTTGGTTGGCGAGATGGCCAGGTTGGGAAATTCATCAATCGGAAAGGTAATCGGCACCGGGGGAATGCTGATACAGGGAATGTCGAGAGCTTCGGCAATATCCGGAGCACCGAAAGCCTTGGGATGATAGAGGATCACATCAGATCCCTGGGCAGCATCATAGAATTGATCGAGGGTTTGTCGAAAGGCCGGATTGACCACTTCATCCAGATATTTTTTGGTGCGAAATGGGTGGTGCAGAGCATGTTTGAAAACCATTTGTCCTTCCTCGGTTTCCAGCATCGCCATCAGATCACTGGCAGCTTCTTTAAATTCGATGCCGGCTTCTTCAATAAATGGCTTGAATGTTTTTCCGGTACAGATCACGGCCTGATGCCCTTTTTCCAACGCTTTTTGGGCCAGGGCGACAAAAGGTTGAACATCGCCACGGGTTCCCAAGGTTAAGATTGAAATTTTCATTAATGACTCATCTCCTCTTTTCAGTTTGCAATTAAATCCATTTAGTTATGATACTTTTTTTACCCTGATTTTTCAAGATTAATAAGGCGATCGGTAATAAATGAATTAAAGAACGAAAAAGAATATCAAATCTTCTTTATTTTATCTACATATGTTATAATAATCAATTGCATAGAAGTTACGTGAAACATCGATTAATAAGAACATGAGGTAAGAATGAATAAAAAACCAGAACTGTTGGCACCGGCCGGAACAATGGAAGCGGTCATTGCGGCCATCAACGGTGGGGCGGATGCAGTCTATTTTGGTGGCAAATCTTTTAATGCTCGTCGTAATGCTGAAAATATGACGGATGAAGAAATAAAAGCGGCGGTCACCCTTTGTCATCAACATGGGGTGAAAGTCTACGTCACCTTAAATATCTTAATAAAAAACTGTGAAATGAGTGAATTAGTCAGCACCCTTAATTTTCTGAAAAACCTTAATCTGGATGGTCTGATTGTTCAGGATATGGGATTAATCTATTTGATCCGCCATTATTTTCCCGAATTCAAACTCCAGACCAGCACCCAGGCTTCTGTTTATGGTGTGGAAGGAGTGTTGTTTTTTCAGGAACTTGGTTTTTCCCGGGTGGTTCTGCCCCGGGAAATGCCATTAACTCAGGTAGCTGAAATCAAGAAAAAAACCAAGGTTGAATTAAAAATATTCACCCACGGAGCCTTGTGCTACGCCTATTCTGGCCAGTGTCTGATGAGCAGTATGATTGGTGGCCGCAGTGGCAACCGGGGTCTTTGTGCTCAACCCTGCCGTAAGAATTACCGGCTGTTTGATGAGAACAATCGGCTGGTTCAGGAAGGCTATCTCCTTAGTCCCAAGGACCTAAATACGTTGGACGACCTGGAGACAATCATCGCTTCTGGTGTGGACTCCCTTAAAATTGAAGGCCGAATGAAAACACCGGAATATGTCTATGGGATCACCCGGGCTTATCGGGAAGGCATCGATGCCGCAGTTGGGGATAAGACAACCAAAACGGTCGATAATCAGGCCGTCATGCAGGTGTTTAACCGGGATTTTACCAGGGGTCACCTTTTTAATGAAGCGGATCTCCTCAATGCCCAGGTGGGCAAGAACCGGGGCGTTTTAATTGGCCAGGTTGTCAGCCTTGTTAAAACCGCTAAAAACCAGAATCATAAAAGTGCCTATCAGCCTCTGGGGATTCGCCTCAATGAGGATGCTCAGCTTCATGTCGGGGATGGCTTATCCTTTGGTGAGGACGGGAAAATGGGGACCAAGGTGGATGCGATTTTCACCCCGGCCGGCCGCCGGCTGGAACAAGGCCTTGGTGGCGATACCGTGGCCATTCCCTGTCGCTATGGGGTTTCGCCAGGAACACCACTTTATAAAAATCTTGATAAGAACTTAATGGATAGCCTTAAACAACTGGGTTCCCAATCCCTTGATCAACCAGGCACCGCAGTGAATTTTAATCTGCTCCTCAAGCTGGGCAAACCGGCCGAAATAACAGCTTTCACCCAGGGGTATGCGGTCACTTATATAGCCGCTTTCGGTCCCGAAGTACCACTGAAAAACCCCATTGATGAAGCGATGGTCCGGGAGCAGCTTTCCCGAATCGGCGGCACCGGTTATGAACTGGGGACTATTTCCATGGCGTTGGATAATCAGGTGTTTCTCTCTCGTAGCCAGTTAAACACGCTACGCAAAGAAGTGTTGCTTAAACTGGCAGAGGCTCTGGCAGACGCTGAAAAAAATGCCAGCAATACCGGTGAGTTAAATCAGGCGATGACGATTGTGCCGCTGGAGAAAGAACTGGCGGGTCAATCAGATCGATTTAAGAAGCTGCAATTAGCAGACGCGAAAAAACGGGTTTCATTGGCATTCGAAAAAATGCCGGATCATCAATTTTTAGTGCTTTTGGATGGAATGGGTCTGGATCAGGTTGTGTTGCCATTGCTTGGGGAGGGTGTCGCGGAAAAGACCGCCCTCTTAAAGGATCTGGGCATCGCAGTTTTACTGAAGACCCCTAAAATAATAAATGACGAATTAACTAAAAAAGTACGTCGCTTAATGACCCAGGAGATGAATCAGGATGGCTTTTTAATTGGCAATTATGAAGCCCTGCATCTGTTAAATAAAAGATCATCTTATTTAGAGGCTGATCAGTCGTTTAACCTGTTTAATACCCTGGCAACTAGGGCATTGAAAGAGTGGGGCGTCAGTGGTGGCGTGTTATCGCCAGAACTTACTGAAACCGAGCTGAAAGAAATAAGCGAGCATTCTGAGATTGCCATGGTTTTACCAGTTTACGGTTCGCAGGAGCTGATGGTCAGTAAAAAATGTCTGTTTGGTTGTAAAAGCTGTCTGGAAAAGAAAAAAGGAACAACCGGTTTGTGCCATCAGGAAATGTCCGGTAAGCTGGTCGATGAGCGCGGATTTGGTTTCCCGGTAGAACGGGATGCCCAGGGACTGATTCATGTCTATAACGGCGATACCTTATTTCTCAGGGAAGAAATCCTGGAATTAAAAGGTGTGGACACCTGGCGAATCCAGCACCGTAACGAAAGTATGGAAAAGTTAAGGATCATCATCGGCTATTACAGTCAGGGAATTTATGACAAACATTGGGGTCTTCCGGAAGGGCTTGGGACCGAGGGAACCACCCGGGGAAGTTTTAAACGAGGAGTGAAATAAATACATGGATCAAAGAAGTTTGAAGGTCTTAGAATATCATAAAATATTAAAAAGTCTGGGTGAGCATTGTGTCACCCAGGGTGGGAAGGATCAGGCCAAAAATCTATTGCCGCTGGAAAGCCTGACGGCAGTCAATCGGGGCCTTGATTTAACCAATGAAAGCCTCGGGATGATCCTCCGCAATGGCCGCCCGCCCCTGGCAGATGTACCGAATACCAGTGATTATGTCAAGTGGGCGGCGATTGGCTCAATGCTGTCGATGAAAGAACTGTTGTCGATTGCCACTCTGTTACGGATCGCCCGGGATATGGATAACTATTACCACAGCGATACGCAGATGGATACCCTGGTATTACTGAGGGATCTGTTTACTTCGCTGGAAACCTGTGAAGAACTGGAAAAAGAAATCAGCCGAAAAATACTGGGACCGGAAGAAATGGCCGACAACGCCTCCCGGGAACTGTCCCGAATTCGGCGGGAGATGCAGTTTAAGTATAAACGGATCAGCGAAAAACTCAATCATATGATCAGTTCCACTGCCTATGATAAAATTCTTCAGGAAAAAATCATCACGATCCGGAACAATCGCTATGTTATTCCAGTCAAGCAGGAATACCGCAGCCAGGTGCCTGGAATTGTTCTCGATAAGTCGGCCAGTGGCGCGACCCTTTTTATTGAACCGATGGCGGTGGTGGAACTGAACAACGATATCAAAATTTTGGTCACCGAAGAAGAACAGGAAATCGTCCGGATTCTCAAAGATCTCACCGAAAAGGTAGCGGATCAGCGGGATGAAATTATCTGCAATTATGATGTGCTGGTGGATCTGGATTTTCAGTTTGGCAAAGGCAAGTACGGTCTGACCATCAATGGCGTCCGCACCAGTGTCACCGAAACCGGCGTGATTGAGCTGTTACGGGCCAAGCATCCGCTGATTCCTGAAGATCAGGTTGTCGCCTCGGATATTTATTTTGAAGAAGGCATTGACACCATGGTCATCACCGGGCCAAATACCGGGGGGAAAACGGTCTCCTTAAAAACTATCGGCCTATTGAACCTGATGGTTCAGTCCGGGCTGTTTGTCCCGGTTCGGGAAGGCAGTAAAACCCGGATTTTTGCCGACATTTTTGCGGATATCGGGGATGAACAAAGCATTGAGCAAAGCCTCAGTACCTTTTCTTCCCATATGACCAATATTGTTGAGATTATGAACAAAGCGGATCATAATTCACTGGTATTATTTGACGAACTGGGCGCCGGTACGGACCCCACCGAAGGGGCCGCTCTGGCCATTTCGATTCTTAATGCCCTGCATTTGCGTAAGGTAACCAGTGTATCCACCACTCATTATAGCGAGCTTAAGGAATACGCCCTGGTTACTCCGGGGGTGGTCAATGCCAGTGTCGAATTTGATGTCAAAACCCTAAGACCAACTTATCGCCTGTTAATTGGGGTGCCGGGAAAATCCAATGCCTTTGAAATCGCGATGCGATTGGGGCTTGGTGAGGATGTCATTGAAAATGCCCGCGACCTGATCAAGAATGAAGCCATCCGCTTTGAAGAAACGCTGATAAAAATTGATGAAAAGCGTCGTCGCACCGAAGCTGAACATGATGCTATTATTCGCCTGAAGCAGGAAACCGAAGCCCTGAAACGGCAAATGGATCAGGAAAAGCAGAAGTTTGCCGATCAACAAAAAGCGCTGCTCCAAAAAGCTCAGGAAGAAGCCATGGAAATTGTTAAGAAAACCCGGGCCGAAACTGAGGAAATTTACCGGGAAATCCGAACTATTCAGGAAACCACGACCAACGCGGTTAAAGATAATAAAGAATTGGAAGCGATTCGCAAGCGGATTAAAGAAAAAGAGAAGAATCTTTATCAGTTTGGCAGCCGACCCAAGGATTATCAGGGGGCGGCTCTGGAAATGGATGACCTCAGTGTTGGCATGAAGGTATATATTAACAGCCTGCGTCGGGAAGGGGAGGTTTTAAACCTGCTGCCCAATGAGAACAAAGCCATGGTTCAGGCGGAAATGATTAAGCTGAAGGTTGACGTCGGTGACCTGAGTGTCTCAACGGCGCTGGCCAGGCCGGAAGAGAAAAAGGTAACCTATAAAAAGGTCGATCGTCACGTGATGGATACCAAACTCGATCTCCGCGGGAAAAATGGCGAAGAGTCGCTATATCTGGTCGATAAGATGATCGGTGACGCGATGCTTTCAGGCAACAAGCAGATTGTGATTGTCCACGGCAAGGGCACCGGCAGGCTCCGGGAGATCATTCATGAATACCTCAAAGGAAACCCCTTGATCGAAGATTTCCGTCTGGGCGCCATGAACGAAGGCGGCTCCGGGGTGACCATCGTGACGTTATAAAAAAGCGTCATCAGCTTTCGAAGGGAGCAGGAATCACCGGATCGATGAGGAGATAGATAAGCGGACACGGAGATTAAAAAATAATCTTGTCATTTTACAGCACCCATAATACAATTAATGGGAAAATTTCACAAGTACCTAGAATTTCGAAACTTTGGAGGAAACATGATTTTATCGGATAAAACCATTTATAAATATCTGGAAAGCGGTGAGCTGATCATCGACCCACTGGAAAAGGGCCAGGTGCAACCAGCCTCGGTGGATATTCGCTTGGGAAGCAGTTTTTTAAAGCTGGATGAAAATAATTTTGAGATGATGACGCTGACGGATGAAATTAAGTATATTTCGATGGAAGCGGATGAGATCATTATTCCATCCAACTCTTTCCTTTTGGCAACCACCATGGAATATATCAAGCTGCCCTGCAATCTGACCGCCTTTGTCGAAGGCCGAAGCTCCATCGGTCGGATGGGGTTATTTATTCAGAATGCCGGCTGGGTGGACCCGGGTTTTGAAGGGGAGATTACCCTGGAGCTTTACAATGCCAACCGCCTGCCAATTAAACTGGAAAAAGGCCGGCGGATCTGCCAGCTGGTCTTTGCCCAAATGGATGATATGGCCTTAAACCCCTATCAGGGAAAATATCAGGGACAGCGTTCAGCCGTCGGGAGTCGCGTTTTTCTGGATGAGGAATGCTGATCCGAAGTGTTAAAGCGGGCCGCTGAGAGAAGGAACAAAATAATGAAAGAAATTTACTTAGATAACGCAGCAACCACCAGGGTTCATCCCCAGGTTGCTGAAAAAATGATGGATGCCCTGGTGAACAACTACGGGAATCCTTCATCCCTCCACCGCCTGGGGATTCGGGGTGAACAAGCGATCAAGGAAGTCCGGGAATTAATCGCCAAAAATTTGAACTGTCAAACCCCGGAAATCTATTTCACCTCCGGCGGAACCGAAGGCAATAATATGATTATCCAGGGGGTGGTGGAGAATAAAAAACGTAACCGGATGCGGATTATCACCTCGGCCATTGAACACCCATCGGTGCTGGATGTGTTTACCTTTTATGAAAACCACCAGATTGAGGTAATTGTTATAGGGGTGGATACCCAGGGGCATATTCATTTGGATGAGCTGGAAGCGGCGATGAACGAGGATACCATTCTGGTCAGCATTATTGGGGTGAACAATGAGCTGGGAACGATTCAGGATCTGAAGGCGATTGGCAAAATCGTCAAGGCAGTTAACCCCAAATGTATTTTCCATGCTGATTTTGTTCAGGGCTTTATGAAAATCCCCATCGATGTGCAGGCCAGCCTGCTCGATGCCGTAACCCTGTCCGGACATAAGATTTTTGGGCCAAAAGGTGTGGGCGCCGTTTATATTAAAAAAGGGATCGACATTAAACCGCTGCTTCGGGGCGGTGGCCAGGAAAACAACATGCGCTCGGGGACGGAAAACGTCCCGGGGATCGTTGGTTTTGGTGAAGCCATTCGTTTACGGAAAGACGCGTTTAGTGACGAGTTTGAAGCGATCCGCAGCTTGCGAACCGCCTTTATCAATGAATTAGAAGCAAAAATCGATGACATCAAAATAAATGGCGATCCCAATGGCAGCCCCTATGTGCTGAATGTTTCCTTTAATCGGGTGCGGGGCGAGGTGCTGCTACATAGTCTCGAAGCCAAGGGGATATTTGTGTCCACTGGTTCAGCCTGTTCGTCCCATAAAAAGGAGAAGCAGTATGTCCTCAAAGCGATCGGCCTGGCCGAAGAATATAAAGAAGGAACCATCCGGATCAGCTTTTCACAAGAGATCACTAAAGACGATGTAAAAACCGCGGTGGAAGCGATTGCCCAGGCAGTTAACAGCTTGCGGCTTTTGATTAAACCGAGAAAAAATAGATGACAGGAGCAAAAAAATAATGGAACATGTTATTCTGGTTCGATACGGGGAAATTGCCCTGAAAGGGTTGAACCGTAATTATTTTATCGAATTACTGGCAAAAAACATCAGAAATACCCTGCGCAGTGTACCGTCGGCAAAGGTTAAAAAAATACAGGGGCGCTTGATTGTCAATGTCAGCGATGAAGATCTAAGCCGGGCCATGGAGCGAGTGCAAAAAGTATTCGGGATTGTCTCGATCAGTCCGGCCATTGTTATTGACAGTGAGATTACGGCGATTGAAGAAAATGCCATCGAGCAGGTGCGATCGGCTGAGGACGTCAAAACCTTTAAGATCACCGCCAAGCGGGGCGATAAAACCTTCCCGATCAAATCCCCCGATCTATGCTGCCGTCTCGGCGAAGTGGTGCTCGATAACGTCCCAGGTATCACCGTCGATATCCACAAGCCGGATCTGAATCTGTGGGTGGAAGTTCGCGAACAAACCTATATGTATCACGAATTTATTGCCTGTAACGGTGGTTTGCCGGTCGGCTGCAGCGGTAAAGGGGCGCTTCTATTATCCGGCGGTATCGATAGTCCGGTGGCTGGTTATCTGATGGCCAAGCGGGGCGTCGAAGTGATTGGGGTCTATTTCCACAGCTTTCCCTTTACCAGTGATCGGACCAAGGAAAAGGTCATTGATCTGGCCAAGATCATGAGTCAGTATTGCGGCAAAATCAAACTGTTTGTGGTTCCCTTTACCGAGATCCAGACCAAGATTGTGGAAATGTGTCCAGACCGGCAGACGACCATTATCATGCGTCGCTACATGATGCGGATTGCCGAGATGATTGCCAACAATGAAGGGGCCAAGGCGATGATTACCGGGGAAAGCCTCGGTCAGGTTGCCAGCCAGACCATGGAAGGGCTGGCGGCTACCAATGCGGTCGCCGGAATGCCAGTCTTTAGGCCGCTGATCGGCTTTGATAAAACCGAAATTGTCAAGATTGCCGAAACCATCGGCACCTTTGAAACCTCGATCCTGCCCTACGAAGATTGCTGCACCATTTTTGTGCCCAAGCATCCGGAAACCAAACCAAAGGTTTCGGAGATGCTGCGTTCCGAAGAAAAAATTGCCGAAATGATGGTGCAAATGATGGCCACCGCCGTGGCAGAATCCGAAGTGGTTACACTCTAGGGGGAAACTAAAACTCCCGTACCGACCAATTGTTAATCTGTTGTTTGCTGCACCATGCGAAATCCGCTACGCTCCTTTCGCATTGGTCGCGGGCAGTCGCCAACTACAAACAAGCTTGTGATTGGCTCGTTGCCTGCGCGCAGAATCGGACAGGCTACGCCGTGTCCGCTCTGATGCAAACAACATGATGTAACAATTGTCGGTACTACGTTAGCCCTTTGTCTATAACATAAAACCAGGCAATCATTTTGCCTGGTTTTTGTGTTATAATAAGGTACTCTATTAATCATTTTATAAAAATAAAAGGAAAAAATAATGGCAGATAATAATAAAAGTGGCATTCGCCAAAGCTATATTAAAGAACTCGATGACCTGATAGGTTATGAAATGGAAAACCAGGCGCTTCTGGATGACTATGTGTTAGAAATCATGAAACGGTTAACCCTGCTGACCAAGCGGGAGGTGCTCATTTGTACCAATGACAAAAACCGCGTTCAGTGGGTCAATATTGGGGACGCAGCCACCGTTAATATTGGTAATGCTGAGATGTTATATCACGTGAAGTCGCTCAATAAATACCGGGTGATTCATACCCATCCCGGCGGCAATCCGCAGTTGTCTGCTGAGGATTTTTCAGCAGCAAAAAAACAGAACCTCCAATGCATCATTGCCATTGGTGTCGATGAAAAAATACCGGTAAGCTTTAGTATCGGCGTGCCAGTGGTCGAAGAAGCGACGATGGAATATGGTCAGGCACGCTTTAAAACCTTGAAGGAACTCAATAAGTTCCCACTTGAGCATTATATTCTTTTGGCGGATCGGTTTATTAAAGATGATCCCAATAATCGCTTTGATGCCGAAGACGAAGAGGAACGGGCACTACTGATCGGTCTGGATCTGCCTGGCAATAAGGGTGTCGAGCTGGTCGACTCGATGGAAGAATTGCAACAACTGGTAAAAACCGCCGGGGGAACTGTCCTAGAACAGGTTTGCCAGGCCAGAAGCCAGATTGATACCACCTTTTATGTCGGTAAGGGAAAGCTCCAGGAGTTAATCAAGGTGATTCAGAACAACGACATCAACCTGATTGTCGCCAATGACGAATTGAATTCCCGGCAGATCGCCAACATCGAAGCGGCCACCGGAACCAAAACGGTTGATCGAACCACGATTATTCTGGATATCTTTGCTCGCCATGCCAAAACCAAAGAAGGCAAGCTGCAGGTGGAACTAGCCCAGCAGAAATACCGGATGAGTCATTTAAAAGGGCTGGGGATTGTGATGTCCCGAACCGGTGGCGGCATCGGTACCCGTGGACCCGGTGAAAAGAAGTTAGAAACTGATCGGCGCCATATCCGCAAACAATTAGAAGAGCTGGAAGCCCGGATCGAACGGATCAATAAGAGCAATCAGCTCAATGCCGTGCAGCGGGAAAAAAATAAGATTAAAACTGTCGGCTTAATTGGCTATACCAACTCCGGCAAAAGTACCCTGTTTAACCAGCTGACCCAAAGCGAGGTGGTGACCAAAGATGGTCTCTTTATCACCTTGGATTCGACCCTGAGAAAGGTCGATCCGGAACAGGGCGACTATCTGGTCTCGGACACGGTTGGTTTTATTGATAAGCTACCCCATGATTTAATTAAGGCCTTCAAAACCACTCTGATGGAAGTCGAAACAGCGGATCTGCTGCTCCATGTGGTCGATGTCTCCAACCATAATTACCAAGCCCAAATTGCGGTGGTCAATCAGGTACTGGCAGATATCGGGGCGGGCAACAAAAAAGTGATCATGATTTATAATAAAATCGATAAGCTGACCCCAGAAGACCGGCAAGACTATGTGCTTAAAAACCAGCAGGCTGTCGAAGCCTTGACCCTGTATCTTTCGGCCAAAGAGGGATTGGGAATTGAGCTTCTCTTTGAAACCATCAGTCGCGTGCTGATTGGCGAAAAACGACAAATTAATCTGCTAATTCCCTACGATGACAATAAGGCACTAGCGCAATTGCATGAAATGAAGGTGGTTGTGGAGATTGATTACCAGGCCGAAGGCAATTTGGTGACGATTGAGATGACCGATGATTTTCCAATCCACCTTTTTGCTAAGTATCAGGTGACCGAGGTATAAGCAGTGGAAGATTATAAAACGGTTCTGTCTCCGGATCAAACTGAAATTGAAATCAAGAAGTCCCGCTTTATCAATATGGTATTTCATATTGAAGCCGAGGAAGAAGCGGAAGCGATTCTCGCCGAAATTCGCAAAAAGCATTATAAAGCCACTCATGTCTGCTGGGCCTATGTGCTCAATAGCAATCCCCGGCGTCAAAAAGCCAGCGATGACGGCGAACCCGCTGGTACCGCTGGCAAACCGATTCTTGAGGTCATCGATCATCGTGACCTCAAGGATGTGCTGGTGGTCGTGATTCGCTATTTTGGCGGCATCAAGCTGGGTACTGGTGGCCTGATAAGAGCCTATGGCGGTGGTGCCACCGATGTTCTTAATCATTGTAGCGTGATTAAGAAACAATTTTCCGACCAATTGCAGGTTGTGGTCAGTTATTCCAGTTATGGCGGCCTGAGTAATGGTTTGTTGGAACGGGAGGTAATTCCGGTAAAGGAAGATTTTGGCGAGAATGTGACCCTTTCCTTTGAGATCCCGGTGGCCGGGACAGCCGCATTTTTAGCCTGGATTGAAGATAAAACCAACGGCACCGCTTCGGTGATTCAGGGCCAACCGGCTTTTGTGGACGTGGTGATTACCTAAAAAAGCCAGTGCGGCTAAGGACATTGTTGTTATAAGGTGGATGCTTTGGAAGTAGAATCATCGTTAGATAAATAACTAACGAACGAAACCCTTTACAAAGTCTATAAAGTTGGTTATAATTACCATAGTAAAAAATTAATACTGCGTTTTAAATTAGTGTGGATACAATAATGTATTTTAATTTAAGACAGAGAATAAAAATATCGGAGGTTTTCTTTCGGTATTTTTTCTTGTGTCTGTGATTGGGTCAAATGGCCTGAGCACTTGATATAGAGAACACTTTTGAGAATTAAATTTTGAAGGAAGCAAGGAGTGGGTTGTTATGGAGAAAGAAAAAAAATATTTGGGGTTTAAGGATTTTCTGCAGAAGAAGGATATTGAGTTCTCGGTTCAGCGCTATTTAATGGAAGCCCTGAAGTATATGGCATTTGGATTATTTGGAACCCTGCTGATGGGCAGTATTCTCAATCAGGTTGGGATTTTATTTCACATTCCTTTTTTAAGTGAAACGCTTTGGCCGGTGGCCATGGCGATGACCGGTCCGGCGATTGCGGTTGCGGTTGCCTATAGCTTAAAGGCGCCACCGTTGGTGCTCTTTTCGATTACGGTAGCGGGTGCCCTGGGAAATACTCTGGGCGGACCGGCCGGTGCTTTTTTAGCGGCTGCAGTGGGAGCAGAATTTGGTAAAGCCGTTTCGGGCGAGACCAAGGTGGATATTCTGGTCACTCCCTTTGTGACGATGATGATGGGATCTCTGACCGCGATGGTTGTTGGCCCACCAATCGGGGCATTAATGGTTGGTTTAGGTGAAGTGATTATGTGGGCAACGGTACAGCAACCGATTATTATGGGTTCGGTTATTGCGGTTGTCGTGGGAATGGTCTTAACGCTGCCGATTTCAAGTGCCGCCCTATGTATTATGCTGGGGCTTTCAGGCCTGGCTGGGGGTGCGGCGACGGTTGGCTGTTGCTGTCAGATGGTTGGCTTTGCGATTCAAAGTTACCGCGATAATGGTGTCGGTGGCCTGGCTGCCCAGGGGATTGGAACCTCGATGATCCAGATGCCCAATATCATCAAGAACTGGAAGATCTGGATTCCGCCGACCCTGGCATCAGCGATCCTGGGACCTTTTGCCACCACCATTTTTCAAATGAAGAATACCCCGATTGCATCTGGTATGGGAACCTGTGGTTTTGTCGGGCAAATTGGGACAGTCATGGCGATGACTGAAGCCGGTGATCCAGTCTTTAATATTGCCGCCGGGATTGTGCTGCTGCAATTTGTTTTCCCGGGTCTATTGACCTACCTGTTTTATCGAATTCTTCATGCCCGAGGTTGGATCAAAGATGGCGATTTAAAACTGGATATCTAGTAAGTGACAAAAAAGTTGAAAACTCTGTGGTTTCTTAAAGGTTTATTCGTTATAATGGCAAAGCTTTATTAAGATTGATCAACTAAGGAAGGACGAATACATGAATAAAAACAATCGGGTTACATTTCTATTTAAGCTGCTATTACTGGCTTATCTGGGATTCTTATTTATCCTGACCCTATTGCCGGATACGACCAATATTACCTATGAAACCACCTTTAATTTAGTGCCGCTGACCACCATTGATAACTTTTTTTATGATATTGTCGTGAATGGTTTTATTAACTGGGAATTCCTGGCGACTAAACCAACAGATCCAACCGAAATTGTGTTATACACCTTTACTGATTCCTTTAAGAACCTGGCCGGAAACATTATTCTATTTATGCCGCTGGGTTTGTTATATCCCTTAGCAAGAAAGAACAAGGTCAAATTTTTTCATGCTTTTGTAGTGATATTAGCTAGTACCTGTACCATCGAACTGATTCAGTACCTTTTTTTAGCCAGTCGTCGGGCAGATATCGATGATATTATCTTAAATTTGATCGGCGGTTTAATTGGTTATGCGATTTACAAATGGATCGAGTAGAATACTAAGGGGGAAACATGGCTAAGAAGAAAAGTATTTTTGTCTGTCAGAACTGCGGTTATGATTCACCCAAATGGATGGGAAAATGTCCGGAGTGTGATCAGTGGAATACCATGGTGGAAGAGCTCGATCATTCCAAAATGGGGAGCAAGGAAAATACCCGGGAACGCGGCGTTTATTCCCGTCCTAAATCGCTGGCCGAGATTACCTATACCGGAGATACCAGGTACCCCACCTGTAACGAAGAGTTTGATCGGGTTCTGGGTGGCGGGATTGTGCCTGGGGGGATGATTCTACTCGGTGGTGACCCGGGGATCGGGAAGTCGACACTGCTACTGCAGACTACCGAGGCGCTGGGCAATCAGGGATATAAAATACTTTATATCTCAGGGGAAGAGTCGGAACAGCAATTAAAAATGCGGGGCGAACGGATGCATGTTAAATCCGAAAACATTTCCTTTTTATCAGAGATCAATATTCCCTATCTGCTGACGATTATTCTGGAAGAACGGCCGGATATTGTGATCATCGATTCGATTCAAACGATGTACAGCCCCGATATCAGCTCAGCCCCGGGAAGTGTTAGTCAGATCCGCGAAAATACCGGTGCGCTGATGCAATTGGCCAAAAAAGACAATATCTCGATGGTGCTGGTCGGCCATGTCACTAAAGATGGGGCCATTGCCGGACCGCGTGTTTTAGAGCATATGGTTGATACGGTGCTCTATTTTGAGGGAGAAAAATACCATGCCTATCGGGTGTTGCGGGGGGTCAAAAATCGTTTTGGCTCGACCAATGAGATCGGCATTTTTGAAATGACCGAAAATGGCCTGCAAGCGGTTGCCAATCCATCCGAAATGATGCTCGACAGCCGCCCCGAGAATACCTGCGGGTCGGTGGTGGTGCCCTGTATTGAGGGCACCCGACCGCTGCTGATTGAGCTGCAGGGTCTGGTTTCAGCCACCGGTTTTGGGAATCCCCGGCGGATGGCCACCGGCATGGATTATAACCGGATGGTGCTATTAATGGCGATCATGGAAAAACGATTGGGGATTCAGCTGCAGTCGGTTGATGCTTACATCAATGTGGTGGGCGGTATCAAGGTCGATGAACCGGCTCTCGATCTGGGCGTGATTGCGGTGCTTTATTCCAGCCTCCGGGATTTTCAGATCCCCGGTGATCTGATGATTCTGGGCGAGGTAGGATTAACTGGTGAGGTGCGTAACATCCAGCACATTGAAAAACGACTGATCGAAGGAAAAAAACTGGGCTTTAAACGCTGTATTATTCCGAAAGGCAACCAGAAGGGTCTGAAAATAGCCGGAATGGAGATTCTCCCGGTGGATAATATTCGCTCTGCACTCGATTATTTGCTATAAATTCAGGTCGGTTGAAGACCGTCGATTTGACTGCAGGTTACCGGCAAAAATTTATCCTTTGATTTCTGGGGAAAACCGTGTATAATTAAATTATCCCAAAGTGTTCGTTTTTACTTTATTTTTGAACCTACATCAATACTCAGGGAGTCTGATTGTTCGCTAGCAGATGTTAGGCCTCATTATTTCAGTGGAAAACAGAAACTAGAGACAAGGCACCCACCTAGCTTTCGCTAGGGCGTCAAAAATGGAGTACGACACATTGGGATAGCACCTAAGGGTGCTTTTTTTGTGGTTGTATTATTTTTATGTTTTGGTACAATAGGTAAAGTATATTTAAATTTTGAAGGAGGGCTTATGTACGAATATATGATCGGGAGCTTGGAAGAACAAGCCATGGATTATGTGGTTATTGATCTAAACCGCATGGGATACAAGGTAAAGGTATCGACAAACACACTAAATGAGCTGCCGAGTCTGCATTCGGAGGTAAAGCTGCATCTTCATCAGGTGATTAAAGAAGACGAGGTTTCGCTTTATGGTTTTGCTACTACCGATGAACGGGAGATTTTCAGGACCATGATTGGAATTTCCGGGATTGGCCCCAAAGCGGCGATGGGACTTTTATCTCAGTTCAGCCGCAACGAACTGATTGGACATATTGTCAATGATGATCCCAAGAGCATTGCCAAGGCCCCGGGAATCGGGATTAAAACGGCCAGCCGGATTATTCTGGAGCTGAAGGACCGTTATAAGGATGTGTCGGTCGGCGACCTGAAGGCAGTAGATTTCCGCGGAAAAGATGATCATGCCAGCCAGGCCGTTAATGGACTGGTGGGCTTGGGCTATAGTCTATCGGAAGCCTCCGAAATGGTATCCCGGGCATATACGCCTGAGAGCAGCATTGAAGAACTGATCACTGGTGCGCTTCGCTCGGCCAATCCGTTGAAGGGACGATAACACATGAAGGAACGAATCATCACCTCCGATTTTACGGAATTGGATGTTGAAATAGAAAAAAATCTAAGACCTCAGGGCCTGGATGAATACATTGGCCAGGAAAAGGTCAAAAAACAAATGGGTATCTTTATCAAAGCCGCCCAGAAACGCAGCGAAAGTCTCGACCATGTACTCTTATATGGACCGCCGGGATTGGGCAAAACAACCCTGGCCAATATCATTGCCCGGGAAATGGGGGTCGGGATCAAAACCACCTCCGGTCCGGCGATTGAAAAGGCCGGCGATCTGGCGGCGATTCTGACCAGCTTAAAAGAAGGGGATATTCTCTTTATTGATGAGATCCACCGGCTGCAACGCTCGGTCGAAGAGGTCTTATATCCGGCCATGGAAGATTATGCCCTGGATATTATCATCGGCAAAGGGCCGGGTGCTCGCTCGATTCGGCTGGAGCTGCCGCCCTTTACCTTAATTGGCGCAACCACCCGGGTGGGATTGTTGACCTCGCCGCTACGGGATCGCTTTGGTATGATTCAGCGGCTGGAGCTCTATAATCCCGAACAATTGGCCACCATTATTCGTCGCTCATCAGGGATTATCGGAATTGAAATGGATGATGAAGGCGCCGTTGAATTGGCTATCCGCTCCCGCGGCACGCCGCGAATTGCCAACCGGTTATTAAAACGGGTTCGGGACTATTGCGAAATCGAAGGCCGCGGCGTCATCGATCTTAAGACTACCAGAGAAGCTCTCGATCTCTTTGAAGTCGATGCGGTCGGTCTCGATGAGATTGATCGGATCATGCTCAGAACCATTGTTGAGAAATTTGATGGTGGTCCGGTAGGGATTGACACCCTGGCGGCTGCCATCGGTGAAGAAAAAAATACCATTGAAGAGGTTTATGAACCCTATCTGATCCAACTGGGGTTCCTTTCGAAAACCCCCCGCGGGCGGGTGATCACCAGCCGTGGCTATGCCCATCTGGGATTGCCGGTATCAATGAATGAGGCACTTAAGCTGCAACAGTTGAAAATAAATTTTTATGACAATGAGGAAGAAATAGATGATTAGAACCGATTTTTACTACGATCTCCCCGATGAATTGATCGCTCAGAGTCCCCTCGAAAAAAGGGATGCGTCGCGGTTGATGGTGATTAACCGGGAAAAGAACACGGTTGAAGATCGTCAATTTTTTGAAGTGACCGGGTATTTGCGACCGGGAGATTTACTGGTGATGAATAACACCAAGGTGCTGCCGGGACGGCTGTTCGGCACGCGTGAAGATACGGGTGGCAAGGTCGAAATCCTGTTGCTGCGACACCTGTCTCAAAAAGACTGGGAAATCATGGTTAAGCCGGGAAAACGGGCCCGGGCTGGCGCCCGGATTGTTTTCAGCCCGGAGCTTAAGGGCCAAATCACGGGAACCACCCAGGGCGGGTTACGGATAATCAGCTTTGAATATTCTGGTATTTTTGAGGAAATCATCGATGAGATCGGACTGATGCCGGTACCGCCCTACATTCACGAAACCCTGAAAGACAATAACCGCTACCAGACCGTTTATGCCAAACATGCAGGCTCGTCAGCGGCGCCCACTGCCGGGCTCCATTTCACCCCAGATTTGCTTCAAAAAATTGAAGAGATGGGAGTCGATATTGCCGAGGTTACCCTCCATGTTGGCATCGGCACCTTTCGCCCAGTAAAATGTGATGTGATCGAAGAACATCATATGCATGAGGAGTATTATGAGGTGTCAGAAGAAACCGCCAGAGCTATTAAACGAACCAAGGAAAGAGGCGGTCGGGTGATCGCCGTGGGTACCACCTCGGTGCGAACCTTAGAAAGTAATGCCAAGCTTCATGATGGGGTGGTGACCGCCTACACTGGAGTGACGGATATTTTTATTTACCCCGGTTATCAGTGGGAGGTGGTCGATGCTCTGATTACGAACTTCCATCTGCCGGAATCGACCCTGCTGATGCTAGTCTCGGCCTTTTATAACCGGGAAGCGATCATGAAAGCCTACCAAACCGCAATTGACTGGAAATATCGTTTTTTCAGCTTTGGGGACGCCTTACTGATTGAATAAAAAGATGATTAGGAGAAAAGAATGAGTGAATTTCGTTATGAATTGATTAAGGAGTGTAAGGATACCGGAGCCCGGTTGGGAAAAGTCCATACCAGGCGTGGGGTTATTAATACGCCGATCTTTATGCCGGTAGGAACCCAGGCGACGGTGAAGTCCCTTTCTTCTGAAGATTTAGTGGAAATGGATGCCAACATTATTCTTGGTAATACCTATCATCTCTATTTGCGACCTGGCCAGGAGATTATCGACAAGGCTGGCGGCATCCATAAGTTTATGAACTGGAACCGGCCAGTGCTGACTGACAGCGGCGGATTTCAGGTATTTTCTTTAAATGATTTAAGAAAGATTACCGAAGAAGGCGTTGAATTTATTTCACATCTGGACGGATCCAGACATTTCATGACCCCCGAGAAAGCCATTGACATGCAGAATTCCATTGGGGCAGATATTATTATGTGTTTTGATGAGTGTGCTCCGGCCGGTGCCGATTATGAATATACTAAAAAATCGATGGAAATGACTAGCCGTTGGGCAAAACGTTGCAAAGAGGCGCACAAGCGACCAGCCGATCAGGCCTTGTTTGGGATTGTCCAGGGTGGAATGTTTGCCGATCTACGAGCCCAAAGTGTTAAAGAACTGACTGACATCGGTTTCCCCGGCTACTCGATTGGCGGTCTCAGTGTCGGGGAACCTAAAGATGTGATGTACCGAATGCTCGATGCGACCACACCGCTACTGCCAAAAGATAAACCCCGATATTTAATGGGGGTTGGTTCTTTGGATGCGCTTTTTGAAGGCACGATTCGGGGCATTGATATGTTTGATTGCGTGCTCCAAAGCCGAATCGCCAGAAACGGCACCGCCTTTACCAGTCATGGCAAGGTGGTCGTTCGTAATGCGACCTATAAGGAAGATTTTACGCCAGTTGACCCGGAATGTGATTGTTTCGTTTGTCGAAACTACACCCGGGCTTACATTCGGCATCTGATCAAAACCAATGAAATTTTAGGGGCCAGGTTATTGACATATCATAATTTATACTTTACACTTGTAACAATGAAGAAAATTCGACAGGCCATAATGGATGATAATTTATTAGCCTATAAAGAAGCTTTCTTTGAAAAATTCGGCATAGCTGAATAAGATGAAGGAGAATGTGAATGTTTGGAATTGATTTTACGTTAATTCTTCCTTTGATATTAGTACTTGTATTTTTCTATTTCTTTATTTTAAGACCACAGCAAAAACAACAAAAAGAGATTAAAGAAATGCGATCAAGTATGAAACCAGGGGATGAAATTGTTACAATTGGCGGATTTTATGCAATCGTCTATGCGATCGGTGAAGAAAATGTGACCATCGAATTATTGCCAGATTACAATAAGGCGCTGATTACCAAATCGGCCATTGCTCGAATTGTCAATGTTGGGGACGCTGTTGCAGAAACAGTAGCAGACGATTTTGAAGAGCTAGAAGACCTGGATAATGAAGAAGTCATTGTCGACGCCGAATTTGAAGAAATCGACGAAGAAAAAAAATTATAAAGAACTGACCAGCGATTGGTTAACTGGTAATTATCAGCTTAGCGCCGACAATCGCGGATAGAACAATTTTTGAAGGGAGTGAACAATTTGAAGCACATTAAAATCATTAAAGAAGGTAAACTCACTGACGTAAAAAACAGAGGGTGCGGGGAATGCCAAACTTCCTGTCAATCAGCCTGTAAAACTTCCTGTACGGTAGGAAACCAAAAATGCAAACAAACTGAAAAATAATAAAGAGCCTGAAAGGGGCTGTCTCGTAAGAGATAGTCCCTTTTTTGATGATAGGAGAAAAATGATACATAAATATAAAAAGAACGGCCTTAATATCGTTTTGGATGTCGATACCAGCACGGTGCTGACCGTTGATGAACTGACCTATGAATTGCTGGATCACTACGAGGATCAAAGCAGAGCCGAAATAATCGCAAACTATCAAGAAAAATATCCGATTGCAGAAATTTCTGAATGCCTTGATGAATTGGACAGTGTCAAAGCGACCGGGTTATTATTCCGGGAAATTGACTATCAACGCGAAAATTATGCCAATGAGGATTTGATTAAAGCGCTTTGTCTCCATGTCGCTCATGACTGTAACCTGAAATGTTCCTACTGTTTTGCCGCCCAGGGAGACTTTGAAGGTGAAAAATTGTTGATGCCGCTGGAAGTGGGTCAAAAAGCGATTGACTTTATCATCGCCCAGTCTAAGAACCGTGAAAATCTGGAGGTTGATTTTTTCGGCGGTGAACCGCTGATGAACCTCGAGGTGGTCAAACAATTGGTCATCTACGGCAATGAAATGGCCGCCAAACACAATAAGAAATTCAAATTTACGATGACCACCAATGGGGTCTTGCTCGATCCAAAAACCCGTGAATATCTCAATGAAACGATGGATAATATCGTTCTTAGCCTGGATGGTCGTAAAGCCGTCAATGATCAGATGCGACAAACCATCAATAATCAGGGTTCCTATGATGTGATTATCGACAATATCAAAGCAATGGCAAAAATGCGGGGTGACAAAGATCATTATGTTCGGGGAACCTATACCCATCATAATCTTGATTTTGCCAAAGATGTAGAATTTTTGGCAAAAGAGGGTTTTAAAAGCATATCGGTGGAACCGGTAGTGGCTGAAGCGACGCACGATTACGCCTTGACCGAAGCGGATCTGCCCACCATTATGAAAGAATATGATGATCTGGCTCTGGCTTACCTGAAACGTCATCAGGAGGGGCTTCACTATAACTTTTTTCATTTTAATGTCGATTTGGATCATGGCTCCTGTGTTTATAAACGGCTGTCTGGGTGTGGGGCTGGTAAAGATTATGTTGCGGTGACGCCGGAAGGCGACGTCTACCCCTGTCATCAATTTGTCGGAAATGAAGCTTTTAAGATGGGCGATGTAAGAAGTGGGATCACCACCGGCGAAATCAAAAAAATCTTTGATGCCGGCAACCTGTTAGAAAAAGAAGCCTGTCAAAGCTGCTGGGCTAAATACTTCTGTGGCGGCGGCTGTCATGCTAACGCCTACAACTTTAACGGTACCATTATGGAACCCCATTTCGTCAGCTGCGAAATTGAGCGCCGGCGAGTCGAAAATGCCATTATGATTTCGATTATCGAAGGCGAACAGGAATAAGCTGTTAGGGTTGGCGTGAACTACCGTACCGACCAATGACCAAGGGATCAGACCCTTGTTTTAATCTACCCCCTGGGTTTTTTGACAAGAATGGATATTTGTGGTAGATTAAGGTATCTACATTAAACAAACCTTCAGATTATTCTGCGACGGGAAGCATCATATCAGTACAGCAAAATTAAAAACAAATCAAAATTTCATTCTAAGATCAATTACTACATCACCTAAAACCCACGGAGGCATTATATTGGAAAAGAAATCATTGGAAGATTTAACGGTTGTTGAACTACGTAAACAGGCGGAGAATCTAGGGATCGAGAAAACAAGTCGGCTTAAAAAAATTGAATTGATTGAGGCCATTGAAGAAAAATTAGAGACTTCGGCAGAGCCAGAGCATCATCATCAGATAAAAGGAAATGAACAATTGACAGACGATAAAGAAGTAGCTGAAAAAAAAGACCAGGAAAAACAGCCAGGTCAAGCTAGTCAGCGGCTCACTAATGGCACAAATGGAAACGGCGCTCGTTCTCCCTATTACAAGATCAAAGATTCCATGGATAATGTCGTGGTGGTGGAAGGGAATCTGGAAATCCTGCCGGAAGGGTTTGGTTTTGTTAAAAATAGCCAGATGAAATCCCAGGAGGAGTTTGTGTATATTTCTGGCTCCCAGATACAGAAATTCAAGTTAGAAACCGGCGATGTCTTAAGCGGCAAGGTACGCCCACCCAAAACTGGGGAAAAATATTCAGCGATGCTGTTTTTGGAAAAGGTCAACGGGACGAAAACAGCGGACATTATCCACAAGATCAATAGTATGCTATATGTTGATGATAAAAAGGATTTGGATCGCTTTAAGACCTCCCAGGAAGGGATTCTGGATGTCAATTCTGATGGCTTTGGATTTTTAAGAACCAACCATTATTTATCCGGAGACCACGATATTTATGTCGCCGCCAACCAGATTCGCCGCTTTAATCTCCGTACCGGGGATAAAATTCTCGGAAAAATTAAGATGTCCGGCGAAAATGAAAAATTTGACGCCCTGCTTTATGTCGAAAAGGTCAACGGCGATATTCCCGAAAAGATTGCCAATCGGCCGCGCTTTGAACGGCTGACACCGATTTTTCCGGAAGAGCGGATCACCCTGGAAACCACTCAGGATGTTGTCTCAACCCGGATGATCGATTTGTTTTCACCGATGGGAAGAGGCCAGCGGGGATTGATCGTGGCGCCGCCGAAAGCTGGAAAGACGATTCTTTTAAAAGAAATTGCCACTGGCATTACCACCAATTATCCTGAGATTGAATTGATCATTCTGCTAGTCGACGAACGCCCCGAAGAAGTCACCGATATGAAGCGATCGATCGATGCCGATATTGTCTATTCAACCTTTGATCAGCCTCCGGAAAACCACATCAAGGTCGCTGAAATTGTGCTGGAACGGGGTAAGCGGCTGGTTGAACAGGGCAAAGACGTGGTGATTCTGGTCGATAGTTTAACCCGCCTGACCCGGGGAAACAATCTGGTGGTTTCACCGTCAGGTCGAACCCTGTCGGGGGGGCTTGACCCGGAAGCGCTATTCTTTCCTAAAAAATTCTTTGGTTCTGCCCGAAATGTTGAAGAGGGCGGCAGTTTGACGATTCTGGCAACAGCCCTGGTCGATACCGGCAGCCGGATGGATGACATTATCTTTGAAGAATTTAAAGGAACCGGTAATATGGAACTGCATCTGGAACGGGAATTGGCTGAACGGCGGATCTACCCGGCCATCAATCTGAACCGTTCGGGAACCCGACGGGAAGAAAAACTCTTAACCGCTGAAGAACTGAAAGTCAGCTTTGATATCCGTAAACTTTACAAGGGAACCACGGTTTATGACCTCACCGATAAGATTATTTCGATTCTGGAACGGACTAAAGATAACGAAGCATTTATGAAAAAATTTATTGATAAATATAAAGCACAAAATATTTGATCTTTTAAGAAATGTTTGATATAATACGACGGTTGATAAAATAACAATTAGCAATTAAATAAATAAGAAACGAGGTGGATTCGATGAAAGAAGGCATTCATCCAAATTACGGCAAATCAATAGTTAAATGTGCATGTGGAAATTCATTTGAAACTGGTTCTATCAAACCAGAATTAAGAGTGGAAATCTGTTCAGTATGTCACCCATTCTTCACAGGGAAACAAAAACTTATTGATGCTGGTGGACGTGTTGATCGATTTAATAAAAAATACGGCATTAAAAACGAGTCAGCAGAATAAAAAAGAAGTCGGTTCTTGTAACCGGCTTTTTTCTTGTTCGGATGTAAAAATGGTTTGTAGTTTTAAGTTGAGGTAGTAAAAATGACAATCAAAGAGATTTTAGATTTTGGGCGGCAGTCTCTTACTCAGGCCGGAATCGAATACCCGGGTTTAGAGGCGGAGATTCTGCTAAGCGCGATTTTGGATCAGGATCGGGTCTATTTTTATACCCATTCACAGGAATTGGTCGACTTAAAACAAGCAGAAACCTATCGCAGTGTAATAAAAAGACGCGGCCAATTAGAACCGGTAGCCTACATTCTGGGAAAAAAAGAATTTATGGGGATGGATTTTTTTGTCAATCGCGATGTTTTAATCCCCAGACCAGATACCGAGCCAATGGTGGAGTACTTGATTCACTATTTGCAAGTTAACTTCCCAGAAGGAGCTAAAATTCTGGATCTGTGCACCGGCAGCGGAGCAATTGGGATAGCGATTAAGAAACACTATCAAAAAGGTGCGGTCAGCCTCAGTGATTTTTCTGGAGCTGCGCTGGCAGTAGCCAAAATCAATGCCAATCAATTGGTCAAGGACGATCTTTCGCTTTATCAGGGAGACTTATTTGCCGCCATTCCCGAAGCCCAAACCTTCCACTTGATTGTCTCAAACCCCCCCTATATCAGTCAGGCAGAGATGAAGAAGCTGTCCCGGGATATTATTGAGTACGAACCCCATATGGCACTTGATGGTGGCGCATCGGGTTTGGACTTTTACCGGCGGATTATTGAAGAGGCGTATTTGTTTTTGGAAAAAGACGGTCTATTAGCACTGGAAATCGGTGATAGTCAAAGCGGAACCGTGATGGAAATGTTAAAAAATAGCGGCTATCAGGAGATCCAGACGATCAGGGATCTGGGTGGACATATTCGGTGTGTGACCGGCAAATTATCCAGATTGAAGCCCGCTGATTATAATAAATTGGGATGACGTCGTCTAAAAATTGTGATAGAATGATAATATTGATTTAAAAAGAAAAAATTAACATAGGCATAGCGGAGGTAAACATGGTATCAGCAGGAGATTTTAAAAAAGGTGTAACGTTTGAAATGGATGGACATACATTTACCATCATCGAATTTCAACACGTAAAACCAGGTAAAGGCGCGGCCTTTGTTCGAACCAAGATTCGAAATGTTATTACCGGAGCAGTGGTAGAAAAATCATTTAGTCCGACAGAACGTTACCCTAAAGCACAGGTAGAAACCCGTGAAATGGAGTACTTATATGAAGATGGTGGTTTATACTATTTCATGGACCAGGAAAGCTATGAACAAATTCCTTTGAACCTGAACCAGGTCGAGGAAGCATTGAAATATCTAAAAGAAAATGATATTGCCACGGTAAAATCTTTAAAGGGTGTGGCATTTTCAGTAGCAGCGCCTAACTTTGTGGAATTAGAAGTTGTTAAAACCGATCCCGGCTTTAAGGGCGACACCGCCACCGGTGCCAATAAACCGGCAACTGTTGAAACCGGTGCAGTTATTACTGTCCCACTTTTTGTGGAGCAAGGTGATAAGATTCGAATCGATACCCGTACGGGTGATTACATGGAAAGGGTATAAAATGAAATATATTAATGAAAAAGTTGCTTACACCAAAGGTTTGGCAGATGGTCTGGAGTTAGATCTGACTTCTAACGAAGGCAAGGTTCTGGTTCAGGTACTGGATATTCTTGAAGACATTGTCGATGCCCTCGATGGTATTACTGAAGCTCAGGAAGAGCTGGAAGAATACGTGGAAATGGTTGATGATGATCTTTCTGAGCTGGAAGAGTTTATTTTGGATGAGGATTATGACGGAGACGAAGATTTTGAGTTTGATGAAGAAGACTACTATGAAATCATTTGTCCGGAGTGCGGAAATGTTTACATCACCGAATTTGAATCCTTTGAAAGCAATACCGTCGCTTGTCCGGATTGCGATGCCCCGTTTATATTAAATGAAGAGATTTCGTGCTGTGGTGAGGATGGTTGCGACTGCCATCAGGAAATCTAAAGAACTCAGGTTATTAAGATGAAAAGTGAAATGAAAAACAATCAGTCCCCGAAGATCAATGACGAAATGATCGTTTCGATTGTCAGCTTGGCGGCTACTGGCGTTAACGGTGTGGCGCGTATTTCATTGAGAATCACCGATGAAATCATGGATAAACTTTATCTTGCTTCTACAATAAAAGGTGTCAAGATCGCCAGAGAACCGGAAGGTCTGATGATCTGGGTTTATCTTATCACCGAACCCGGAGTAGATATTATTAAGGTTTCAAATGCAGTTCAGAAAAAAGTTAAGGTTGCGGTCGAAGCCATGGCTGGTTTCCAGGTGGCGGCGGTTAATGTCCGAATTGAAGGTTCGGGGATATAGGGGCGGATCGCCCCTTTTATATAATAATGGAATCTGAAGGAGCAATGCATGAGTCGAAAGAAGGAACGGGAATATGCGCTAAAAGGTGTATTTCAATTGGATTTTCATCCGGAACCAGGAGATTTTACCGATAGTATTGCATATTTTTTAGAGGATAATGAGCTGGATCTGGTTTATGGAAAGACCTTAATTGATACCACCGAAGCCCATCTTTCTGAAATAGATAATATTCTCGATGATTATCTTAAAAGCACCTGGAAGATTGATCGAATTCCAAAGGTAGAAAAGTCAATTCTGCGTTTGGCTATTTGTGAGTTGAAATATATGGATGAAAAGGTGCCATTTGAAGTGGTTATCAACGAGGCGATCGAGCTAAGTAAAAAATTCGGAGACGAGGATGGAAAAAATTACGTTAACGGTATCTTAAATAAAATTGTTAAGGATGAACTCAATGAGTGCCCTTAGTCTTGGCATTGATACCAGTAACTATACAACTTCGGTTGCCTTAGTAGACGAAAATGAAAAGATGATTTATAACAAGGGCATCCTATTGGAAGTGAAGTCAGGAGAAAGAGGACTTCGTCAATCGGATGCCCTTTTTCAGCATGTTCAACATTTGCCACGATTGCTTGCGGATCTGCCCCGCGGTCGGGAAATCGAGGTCATCTGCTATTCACAGCGGCCGCGGCCGCTACTTGACTCCTATATGCCGGTCTTTCGTGCGGGCGAGTCTTTAGCGCGGTCGCTTGCTGGTGTATTGGATGTCAAATTACGGCCAGTGAGTCACCAGGAGAACCATCTCCGGGCGGCAATCTATGGTAGTGGTTCGCCGGAATTGGAAACAACCTTCGCAGCGGTTCATTTTTCTGGAGGTACGTCAGAAATTCTGTTGGTTCAAAAAAAAGATATTGGCTACGACTGTGAAATCATCGCCCAGACGCGCGATCTCAATGCCGGACAACTGGTTGACCGGATTGGAGTCCTGATGGGCTGCGACTTTCCCGCAGGAGAAGCTTTAGAAGCTTTGGCAAAGCAGGTTGTCCCGGAATCGATTAGCAGCCAATTTGTTATTTCGGCAACTATGGATGGGAGTGATTTTCATTTTTCGGGTCAGGAAAACCAGGCTCAGAGACTTTTACAAGCGGGCGCTGATCAGGAGATCGTGGCCTACCTGGTGCTCAAAGCGATTGCTAAAACGCTGTCCAAATCGATTGGGGGATTGCGAAAAAATCACCCCTTTCAGTCGGTGCTTTTTTCCGGTGGGGTAATGTCAAATCAGATTATCAAAAAAATCGTGGTGCAGGAACTGCAAGCATCGGGACTCAATCTTTATTTTTCACCCGGGGAATATTCTCGGGACAATGCGGTAGGAAATGCATTGATGGGGATCGACTATTATAAGAGCAATGAGGTGAGAACGTGACAAATGCAAGAATACTCAGCGTCTCTGAGCTTAACCAGTATGTTAAAACCTTGTTGGAATCAAACAGTCTTCTTAAGAATCTGGCGATCCAGGGGGAACTTTCCAACGTGAAACGGGCGGCATCAGGACATTTGTATTTTTCTCTGAAAGATGCCGCCAGTAAAATTGATTGCGTGATGTTTAAGAATGCGGCCATCGGTCTTAAGTTTTTGCCCAAAGAAGGCCAGAAGGTGACATTGCGGGGGAGTTTAGGCGTTTATCAGCCCAGCGGACAATATCAGATTACAGTGAGATCGATGGAGCCACAGGGGTTGGGGGATCTTTTCCAGGCCTATCTGGCGCTAAAAGATGCTCTCGAAGGCAAGGGATATTTTGATCGCGATCATAAAAAAAAGCTGCCAGAAATCATCAGCCGGGTTGGTCTTATCACGTCTCCGACCGGAGCAGCGGTAAAAGATATGATTTCGATTATCAAACGTCGGAATCCGCTGATCGATATTGTCATTTATCCCAGTCTGGTGCAGGGTGATGAAGCGGCTGGGAATATCATCAAGGGCATTCGAGCCTTTAATGCTGTTCAGTCGGTCGATGTGATCATCATCGGCCGGGGGGGCGGTTCGATTGAAGATTTATGGGCCTTTAATGATGAGTATCTGGCTAAAGCCATTTATGAATCGGACTTACCGATCGTTTCGGCGGTCGGACATGAAATTGACTATACGATAGCTGATTTTGTGGCTGACTTACGGGCACCCACACCTTCTGGTGCGGCAGAACTGGTGGCCGAAGAAACCATGACGATGATTCTGGCTCTGGTTAACCAGAAAAGCCGCCTGATTCAGATTATCGAAGCTAAAATCGGTAAAAACCGTGAGACGGTCTTGCGGTTAAAAAAAGATTTACTGCGGTTTCGTCCCCAGGAACGGATCGAAGAAATGCGTCTTTATCTGGATCTCATTAATGACCGGATGATCCGTGCATTAAAAGGTCGGATTAAAAATGAGCGACAGCAACTGATAAATGTAAAAACCCGGATCGAAGCCATGAATCCTGTGAATGTGCTAAAAAAAGGTTATGTTCGGGTGACCGATAACAATGGCTTCCCCATTGCTTCGATAACTGCTTTAACGAACGATCAGCTCGTGATCCTTCATTTTGCGGATGGTGAGGCGAAGGCAAGCATTCAATCCACTAAGGAGAATAAATAATGGCAGTTAAAAAACTAAAAACTAAAATGAGTCGACTGGAGACCATTGCAGAACTACTAGAAGATGACAATCAGGAAATTGAGGCATCGATGAAATTGTTTGAAGAAGGCATAAAACTGATCAATGAGTGCAGCGCCGATTTGGACACGCTTGAAGGAAAAATAACGATTATGGTCGATGGCGAAGAGCAGGAATTCGAGGGGAGTGTGGAGGCGTGAGCAATTTTAAAAATCAGCTTAATGAGCGGGTAGCTGAAATTAATGGGGAGCTAGAGAAAGCTTTTCAACAAAATCTCGACACCCCGGAAGTGATTCTCGAAGCCATGAAATACAGCATTTTTGCCGGCGGAAAACGACTGCGCCCGATTTTGATGATGGAAACCTGCCGCGCCCTGGAAGGCGATCTGGAAAGGGTCAAACCGCTGGCGATGGGAATGGAGATGATCCACACATACTCGCTGATCCATGATGATTTGCCGGCTATGGATAATGATGATCTGAGGCGGGGGAAACCCACTAATCATAAGGTTTATGGAGATGCAATGGCGATTCTGGCCGGTGATGGACTCCTCAATTATGCGGTTGAAACGATGCTCCAGGGAACCCATGGCCTGACTGGCCTTGCTTTGACAAACTATCTTTCTGCGATGAAATCGATTATGGGAGCTGCTGGCGTGCGCGGCATGATCGGTGGTCAGGTAGCTGACATGCTAAGCGAGGATAAGGTCATTGGTCTTGACGAAATGGACTATATTCATCTGCACAAAACCGCTGCCCTGCTTGAAGCCTGTGTTCAGAGCGGTTGCTTGATGGCTGGAGCTGAACCGGCGACCCAGGGCCGGCTGATCAGTTATAGTCACCGGATCGGCCTGGCTTTTCAGATTGTCGATGATATTCTTGATATTGAAGGCAACGAGGCGGATCTGGGCAAGCCGATTGGCAGTGACGAAAAAAATCATAAATCCACCTTCGTATCACTCTATGGCCTGGAGGCGTCAAAATTGCGGGTAGCTGAGTTGGAAACCGAAGCCATTGAAATGCTTAAGCCAATTGGTGACCGCACCACCTTTCTTCAGGAGTTGGCCAAGTATATTTGCCGCCGCCGAAAATAAGGAATCAGGCTTTCAGATCAAACAGCAAGCGATTCATAGTTAACAAGAAAATTAGCATATAGCTGAAAACAGACCCATGAAAAGAGGAAAAATTGAAAGAACGTTTAGATAAATTGTTAGTAAACCGGAACTATTTTGATACCCGGGAGCGCGCCAAAAAAGCCATTATGGCCGGACTGGTTCAGGTTAATGATCAGATCAAGGACAAGGCCGGAGATCTGGTCGATACCGAAGCGATCATTAAGGTTAAGGGGAGTGATATGCCCTATGTCAGTCGTGGCGGTTTAAAATTGGAAAAGGGACTGGCCGTCTTTGAGATGGTGGTTGCAGGAAAAACCTTTATCGACATAGGCTCATCGACTGGCGGCTTTACCGATTGTTTATTGCAAAATGGCGCCGAAAAGGTATATGCAGTCGATGTGGGTTATGGGCAACTGGACTGGAAATTACGAAATGATCCCCGGGTTGTTTCGATGGAACGAACCAATTTTCGTTATCTGACGGCAGAAAATATTTCAGAAACGGTCGACGGAACCGTCATGGATGTCTCATTTATTTCGATAACCAAGCTGATTCCGGCGATTAAATTGTTTATGAAAGCTGGAGCCAGGGGAATCTGGCTGATTAAGCCGCAGTTTGAAGCCGGACGGGAACGAATTGGCAAAAATGGTGTCATTCGGGATAAAAAGGTACATGAATCGATTTTGTTTGAAGTGATTACTGCCATCGAAAGTCAGGGATTTTTGATAAAGGGTCTTGATTTCTCGCCGATACAGGGACCCAAGGGAAACATCGAATTTTTAGTTTTTGTTGAAAATACCGAGCCGGAGATTGAGGAAAACTGGTCAGCTTTGATTCATTCAGTGGTGACCATCGCTCATGAAAGCTGTAAAAAAAAGAAAGAAACCCAGGACGAATAGGAAGTGAGTAAGCTTGCAAGCGGAATTAAAAAAAATTAAGGAAATCGGCATTTATTTGAACATGGATAAGCCGGATAGCCCTGCGCTGGCAGAAAAATGCATCGCCTATTTGCTCCGAAACGGTTTTAAAACAGCGCTTCTGGAAGGGCAGATGAACTACCCCGATGAAGGTGTTATTTATTATCCTAAAAGCCTTTTCTACCGGAAACCCGATTGTATTCTGGTTCTGGGTGGCGATGGTACCCTGTTATTTGTTGCCCGCAAGGTTTGTTTTTATTCGATTCCAATTTTCGGCATCAATCTCGGTAAGCTGGGGTTTTTAACCGAAGGTGAGGCCGGCAATTATGAAGAAGCGCTGAAAAATTTAAGCTCGGGGCAGTATTATATTGAAGAACGGATGATGCTTAGCTGCAGTATAAAAAAGGAAAATGAAAGCGCCTGTTTTTATGTCGCTTTAAATGATGTTCTGGTTAAAAGCCGGGGATTTCGGATGATGGATATCGAAGCCAAGGCCAATGGCTCAACGATTGACAAATTTCGGGCTGACGGGTTGATCATCGCCACCCCCACCGGCTCGACCGGTTATTCGCTTGCTGCTGGTGGGCCGGTAGTTTCGCCCCAGGCTAGTGTGATGATTCTCAACCCCATCTGTCCCCATCGATTGCATGACCGATCCTATATTTTGCCAGAAGATGAGGTGATCCGTCTCCAATTTGGCGAACGTGAAAAGGACATTATGGTCACCTTTGATGGCCAGACCACGGTTTCGATTACCCCTAAGGATTCGATAAAAATTAAAAAAGCGACTTATTGTACCCGTTTGATCCGTCTAAATCAGATGAGTAGCTATGATCGGCTGAGGATTAAGTTGACCAGTGAGTATTAGAAACAGAAGGAAAAATGAATAAGAATCGCGATAGCATAAAAGCCAGTACGGAGGCGATAGAAATTGTACTTTTAAGGAAGGAAAAGACATGAAAGTATCCAGACAATTAAAAATTATTGAGATAATAGAGAATAATCTCATCGAAACCCAGGAAGAGCTGGCTCAGGCATTGAAAGATTCCGGTTTTGCAGTGACCCAGGCAACCATCTCCCGGGATATTAAAGAGTTAAAACTGATCAAGGTCAGTAGTCATGAAGGGATACAACACTACGCGCCCCTTAAAGATATTAGTACCATTTATATTGAACGGGTTACTGCTGTTTTTAAAGAATCGGTGTTAACCATCGATTGTGTTGAAAATACGATTGTATTGAGAACCCTGCCGGCGATGGCTCAGGCGGCAGCCCTGGCCATCGATTCGATGGACTGGTGCGAAATTGTGGGCACCATCGCAGGAGACGATACCATCTTTGTGCTTGTCCGTAACCGTGACATGGTGGGTGAAATTGTGGGTAAATTTAAAAAGCTGATGAAATAGGGAGGGCTCTATGCTGAGAAATCTCGTTGTGAACGATTATACGCTGATTGATCACCTATCGGTGGATTTTGATCCGGGACTCAATGTGATCACCGGGGAAACCGGAGCAGGAAAGTCGATTGTAATTGATGCCTTAACTCTGGTTTTGGGGAATCGGGGTAATAAAACAAACATCCGGCAAGGAAAAAATAAGATGACGGTACAGGGACTTTTTGACATAAGCGAACAGCCAGGTCTGATTGAGATATGTCAGGAATATGGCATTCCGATGGAAGAAGGGCAGTTGATATTAACCCGTGAAATGGATGATCGGGGTCGCAATATTTGTCGCGCCAATGGTTTAATTATTACCGTCGCCCAGCTTAAAACAATGGGTGATCAACTGATTGATATTCATGGCCAACATGAGCATCAATCGCTGTTTAAACGTGAGAACCATCGCCAGTTACTGGATGCTTTTGGTGGTGATAAAAACCGCCAATATCAGGCACAGACGGCTGCCTACGCGAACGAAATCAAACGAATTCTGGATCAGATCGCAGAACTAGAAACCAATGAACGGGAATTGGAACGCGAAAAGGAAACCCTGCAGTTTGAAATTAATGAAATCGAAGCGGCGGCCCTGATCATTGGAGAAGATGAAGAACTAGAAGGGCAGAAACGGATTCTCGAAAACAGAGAACGTCTGTTTACCCACACCAGCCGTTCCTACGAACTGCTCAGGGGTGAAAACAGTGATCAGCCCGCGATTCTTGACGGGTTGAGTTTGCTGACTGAAAATCTTGCCGAAATTGCCAAAATTGATAGCAGCTTTGCGGATAAATTAGAAACGGTCAATGGCATTTTAAGTGAAGCAGAAAATCTTTCTTTTGAGATGCGTTCTTATCTGGAAGATATCGAGTACAGTTTAGGAGATTTAGACGAAATTGAAACCCGACTCAGCATTATTGCCCGACTTAAACGCAAATATGGTCAAGACATAGCTGAGATCCTGGCCTATGCTGAAGAAATTGGCAATCGCTTGAAAAGTCTGCTAAATCGTGATGAAAGCCTGCAGAATTATTATCAGGAATTAAGCGGTATTCAAGAGAAGTATTATACGATAAGCAATAATCTTTATCAGTTACGCTTAAAAACCGCGAAAGCTTTAAAAATCGCCCTGGAAAAAGAACTGCGTGATTTGGCGATGGAAAAGGTTCAGGTGGAAATTTCCGTGGAACATGAAATCAGTCGGGTGGCAGCCCATGGACAGGATATTGTTGAATTTCTAATTTCGGTCAATCCAGGGCAGGCTCCGAAACCGCTTGGCAAGGTGGCGTCGGGAGGAGAAATATCGCGAATTATGCTGAGCATCAAAAGCATATTTGGCGGGCTGGACGCCATTGAAACGATGGTGTTTGATGAGATCGATACAGGGATCAGTGGCAGAACCGCCCAGGTGGTTGCCGAAAAGATTCAGGCTCTCAGTGTTACCCCGCCCCGAGGTCGGCAGATTATCTGTATTACCCATTTACCCCAGATTGCGGCAATGGCAGACCAGCATTTTATGGTCGAAAAAACAGCCGCAGAAGATTCAGTAGAGGTCAGTTTTTTGCCTCTCGACGAAAAGGGTAAAAAAGAGGAACTTTCGCGGATGTTAGGCGGTGCCGAAGTGACCCGAAAAACCTGGGAACATGCCCAGGAAATGCTGGAATTAAGCCAAAAAGTAAAAAAAACGAAAAAAAGCAAAGAAGACAAAATATTGTCTTAACATTTCGTTGGTTATTGGATAGAATAAAGATTATTACAAATATTTTTAGACAAGGAGATATAAATTGGAAAGAAAAGTACCCATTGGGTTATCAAACAAACACATTCATGTATCCCAGGCAGATTTAGAGGCGTTATTTGGTAAAGGCTACCAATTAACACCGATGAAAGATTTATCGCAACCAGGGCAATACGCTGCAGAAGAAAAAATTGACGTGGTTGGACCTAAAGGAACACTGAAAGGAATTAGAATTTTGGGACCAGTTCGACCAGAAACCCAGTTGGAAGTTTCGGTTGGTGACGGTTTTTGTTTAGGGGTTCAGGCACCACTTCGTAATTCAGGCGACATCGCTGATACCCCAGGCGTTAAATTAGTTGGTCCAGCTGGCGAAGTAGAGATTGGTAAGGGCGCTATTGTAGCGGCTCGACATATCCATATGAGCCCAGAAGAAGGTGCGGCATTTGGATTAAAAGATAGAGACATCGTATCTGTTAAATTAGATGGACCACGAGGTTTAATTTTTGACAATGTGCTGGTTCGAGTTCATCCAGAATTTAAATTGGATATGCACCTTGATGTCGAAGAAGGAAACGCTGCCGGAGCTAAAAACGGTCAATTGGCAACGATTCTTTAATTATGATAGCGCCAGACCCGATCGCCTTTACCGTATTTGGCTTTGATGTCAGGTGGTATGGGGTTTTAATCGCCTCCGCATTGCTGATTGGTCTGTTCATCGCGATCAAGCGGGCTCCCAAATACGGGATTGATCCGGAGATCATAATGGATTTCTTTTTGTATATGACTCCTGCGGTGATTATCGGAGCCCGGCTTTATTATGTCATTTTCAGTTATGACTATTATCTGGCTCATCCAGAAGAAATCATTGCGACCTGGCATGGCGGATTAGCCATTCACGGTGGCATTATTGCCGGTGTGATCGTTGCCATTATTTTATGTCGGGTCAAGAAGATCAGTTTTTTCGCTTTGACAGATGTGCTAATTCCGGCCCTTCCCTTAGGCCAAGCCATTGGCCGCTGGGGGAATTTCTTCAACCAGGAAGCCTACGGCTCGCAGACAGATTTGCCCTGGGCCATTACGGTCAATGATGCCGCCCTGGGCCTGATCCGGGTGCACCCGACTTTTCTTTATGAATCCCTTTGGAATGTGCTGATTTTTGGTTTTCTCTTTTTCTATGAAGATAAAATTAAAAAAGTTGATGGTGAGTTATTTTTCGTTTATCTGGGACTGTATTCGGTCGGGCGCTTTTTTATTGAAGGCCTGAGAACGGATAGTCTGATGTTTATGGGATTGCGAACCGCGCAGTTAATCAGTTTAGCTTTGGTGGCGGTTGGCATCGGGGGACTGTGGTATCTGCGCAAACATGAGGATCGCTTTAGGCATTCAAGGATAAAAGTTAAATAAAACAGCTTGAAAATAGGTATGATAAAAGAGCTTTTGCAACATTGTGGGAAAACGATGTTGTGGAAGCTCTTTTGTGATCCCACCCATGATATAGTAGAGATTCTTGTTGTCGTCGATGGTGATCTCCAAAAAGCAGGTGCGATTGGAATGCGCCTTTACCGCTGGGCTGATTATTTTGCGAGGCAATATCACCGCCAGGGAAAGTTAATGAGACGGCCTAGACAGAATAACAATGGGGGAAATCATGAAGTTTACGAATGAACAAATTGAATTTTTAAAATACTACGTTTATATGTATATGGATCCGGATACTAAAGAGATGTTCTATGTGGGAAAAAGGCAATCGCGTATTTTCGCATACACAAGGCAAAGAACATCGAATGTGACGTGTAACACTTGTATGTGGGACTCTTGAATGTCATTTAATTTAAAGTATTTATAGAATAAAAGGAGTTATCAAATTTTCACGAACCTGGCATGGAATTGTGCCGCTTAAAATGCGGGCGACGTTTGAACAATATGCTGTTCTATGCCTGATGAAAATCATTCCCCAGGGAGAAATTTTGTTTTAAAGCAGCCAAAAAGGAATGATAAATCGGGATTTTTAATGAGGATTCGGCTGAAGCGATATATAAATTGAACTTAGCGAATCTCCACCAGAATCTCAGTAATATAATTCGTTTCATCTGTCTGCATATAAAAAGCAATCTCCGATTCATAGGCATTACCGCAAATTTCGTAACCATTGTTTTGGGCAAAGTTGAGGATGTCATCAAAGGTAAGATCGGTATCCGGATTCCAGTGCTTAATCATCCGGATGTAGCGGCCCCGGGGTTTAACAAAAAGCCGCTCATTGGGGATCGGTTTAGCAATACGGCTTAGGATAAAACTGTTGGCGTAATAATTACGGGTCACCAGGCTTTCGTGAAGGGTAAGGTAGGAAAGCTGATATTCTTCGCCAAATCCGTGGGTTCGACAATAACGAATGTGTTCTTTCTGGGCCTTTAGAAAAGCAGCCGGGGAGTTTGTCTCCGACTCAATCGGCGTTCCAATATAGTATTCAGCTTGATTAATTGTCACAATCTGGCAGTCGTTAAACTGTTTTTCATGCTTGAGCAGTTCAAATTTTTCGATGCTCTGGCGCAGCTGCCTTTCTTTTTGCAGGAGCTTCTGTTTTTCCTGCAGCAGTGCTGTGAGCTGGTTTTTTAGGAGTTCTTCAAAGCCTTCCCGGGACTGCAGGGATAGGTATTCACCGATCGTTTCCAGTGAACAGCCGGAGCTTTTTAGAATATCGATCAAATAGAAGGTATTCACCTGGGCATCAGAATAATAATGATAGCCATTCATTTTCGTTTTCACCGGGATCAACAGGCCAATGCGATGATAGTGGCGCAGCGTTTCTTTGGTGGTATTGCAAAGACCGGCAAATTCACCGCTAGTAAAGTATAGTCTTTTCATAAAAACTCCTTGACTATGGGGTTACGACATAGTTTATGATGACAGCTGTGGAAGCCTTTGTCAAGGATTCTATAAAAAATGACGAAAAGAATGGGAGAAACGATTATGGATTACAAACTATTGTTTGAAAATGTAAAATTGCACCGGCTATTTCTGATCGTGGCGATTCCCAGCATCATCAGCATGGTGGTGTCAGGCCTCTATCAGGTGATTGACGGGATTTTTGTGGGACGATTTTTAGGGGCCCAGGCCTTTGCGGCGATTAATCTGGTGATGCCGCTGGTGATTATCAATTTTTCGGTGGCAGAGCTGATCGGGGTTGGTTCATCGGTACCGATTGCCATCAAGCTGGGCGAAAAGGATTATAAAACGGCCAATACGATTTTTACCAGTGCCTGCATTTTGATTGTGCTCTCGGGCTTTGTGCTTGGCGGCACGTTTTTTATTTTTGCCGAATCCATTTTAAGGTTGATGGGCGCCGATGAGACGATGATCAGCTTGGGAGCCCAATACTTCAAAGTCTATGCCTTGGCGGCACCATTTAATCTGATTATGTTTGCGGTCGATAATTATCTGCGGATCTGTGGAAAAATTAAGTACAGTATGTTTACAAACATTGCCGTATCAGTGATGATTATGATTGTTGAATTCTTAATGCTGGGCGTTTTGGGCTGGGGCATCTGGGCCGCGGCGCTGGCCTCCTGTCTGGGGATGGGGATCGGGACTCTGATCTGCTTTATTCCCTTTCTGACCGGAAAGACGCAATTGCATTTTGTCAAACCGCAGCTTACCAGAAAGATTGTGGGAACCATTTTCACCAATGGCTTTCCCAGTTTTTTCAGCAACGTTTCCGGCCGGGTTGCATCGATCCTGATCAATGTCTATCTCATCCGCCTTGGTGGGGCCGCAGCGGTGGCCACGTATGGGGTGTTGATGTATGTCGACGGCATTGTTAACCAGGTGCTTTATGGCCTTTGTGATTCGCTGCAGCCGGCGGTTGGTTACAATTATGGAGCTGGAAACCATGAACGGGTCAAAAAAATTGTCAGCATGTGCTTTGGAGTGTGTGCCCTGATCTCCTTTGTCCTGATGGGGCTCTTTGTTTTTGGCCGGGAAGCATTGGCTACTCTGTTTATCCGTGCCGAGGATCAGGCGATCATCGAGCTGACCGTCCATGCGATGATGCTTTTCACGGCGAGCTTTGCTTTTCGCTGGTTATCGCTGGCCGCTCAATGCTATTTTACGGCAGTCAGCCAATACACCTATGCAACTGTCATTGCCACCGCAACAGCCTTTGCCTTTCCGATTCTGTTTTTATTAACCCTGGTTGGTCCCCTGGGTCTGAATGCCATCTGGCTCAACATGCCCTTATCCGCTTTGGCCGCAGCGGCTTTGTCAGTAGTTCTTCTGCTCGTATCAGGAAAAAAACAAGAGGCGACAAGGTGAGCGGATTGTCAGGACGCTTAGTGCCTTAGTTGGAATGGTAGTTTCCGGAGTGGCAGCTAAGCTAAATACATCGGCCTCGGCATCAAAAAAGACCGGTGCGTGATGGCCGGTCTTAACCCGGATTTCGAGTAACAGGGTCTGCAGGCCGCAAAAATACAGCATTCCCCGTTTTTTTTCTGTCACTACCTTCTTTCATTCACTGAGGTTTTCCGGCGTTTAACCAGATCGACAATCCCGAAGATCTGATAAATTTCG
>NZ_CAKMJU010000123.1:0-7375 GCF_927416815.1 uncultured Acetobacterium sp.
CCAAAGAGTTTGTCAATAAAATCGGTGATCCTCGCCTCGGCGCAGTCACCAACCAATTCATTTGCGCAGAACCGATAGACTTCGTATCCAGCAAGGCGCAGCTCGCGGTCGGCTGATCAATTAATGGTCAGCCTCCTACCCGATTTGCAAAAACAGCAATAATTGATGAGATGTGGACACAAATCGAACGGTTCAATTGAAAAAAAATCAAAAAAACAAGGGGCTATTAACCCCTTGTTAAAATTTAACGATTGCGACGTTCAATTTCATCGCTACATTCACCGATCTGGGCTTTGAGCTTAGTGATATCGCCATCAAATTCTTCCATTTGGGCGACCACTTTTCCGCTGGAAACATGCATCCCGGATTGCTTGAAAATAAAGCTGCGCTCCTGTTCGACATCTTGGAGGTCTTCTTTCAAATTGTCGAGTCTACTCTTGAGTTCTTGGTCGCTTAATTTACTTAAATCTTCCATAATTTGCTCCTTTTATTTAAAATGATTCTTTTTTTAGTATAACACGGTCAATTTCTGAATGCAACCGCTTAAAGAATTGGGAATAAGACTGATTTATTTTAAACGCATTCGTAAACCTTTCGCTTTTTTGTTAAACATGTCTTATAATAGAATTACGAAGATGAAAGTGCTTTGATCAAACTTATAACTGGGCAAAATAATAACTGCAATTGAGTTGGATCTTGTCATCGGAAATTTTATAGTAGGAGCGTAACAGGAAATTAAGGAGGAGAAAAATGGAAACTATTCATGAACAAAAAAACAAATTTTATATTGGTGTCAACGAAGATGAACCGATTGCTTTATTAAACTACAACATTAAAGGAGAGCAACTAATCATCGAACATGTTTATGTAACGAGAGCGCTCAGAGGCCAGGAACTCGGGGTCAAACTAGTGGCAAAGGCAGTGGCATTTGCTCGCGAAAATAAGCTCAAAATTATCGCTTATTGCTCCTATGCCGAAAAGGTGCTGTGCGAAAATAAGGAATACGGCGATGTTTTTTCAGTTCACAACGACTAATTTGCAAATGGACATAAGATCACTTGGTTTAAGCCTAAAAAATAATCTAACTCAGGGAGTTTTATATGAATGTGTTAGTTGCCGAAGATGAAAAAGATATCCGTAACCTGTTAAAACTTCATCTTGAAGAAAATGGTTATACGGTTTTCACTGCGATTGATGGTATTGAAGCTCTGGCAATTTTTAAGAATAATGCCATCGATTTGGGAATTTTCGACGTGATGATGCCGCGACTGGATGGCTTTAACCTGCTGCGAAAAATCCGTGAAAGCAGTCAGATGCCAGTTATCTTTCTAACGGCACGTGAAAATGAAATGGATAAGGTTCTGGGTTTGGGTCTCGGTGCTGACGACTACCTGGTCAAGCCCTTCAGTATGGCAGAGCTTATTGCCCGAGTTGGTGCCCAGCTCAGACGTAACTATGAATACTCAGATAATAATCCGTTTCGCAAGTCCCAACTAAATGTCGGTAGCTTATCTCTCGATCAGGATGGCTGCTGTGTTTATGTCGATGGAACATTGGTGGAACTCAGTGCCAAGGAGTATTTAATGCTGCAGTTCCTGATGAAAAATCCGGACAAGGTTTTCACTAAAAAGCAGCTTTATCGGCAGGTCTGGGAAGAAGATCTTTATTATGATGACAACACGATTATGGTTCATATCAGCCGGCTACGCAATAAAATAGAGGCAGAACCCAGAAATCCGGTCTATATCAAGACGATTCGCGGAATTGGCTATAAATTCCATTTGCCAAAGGATAGCTAGGATGAAAAAAAGAATTCAAAGTCGCTTTATCGCTGATTATGTGTTGATGTTTTTAATCTCCACCATCATTGGCGTTTTTGCGGTGGCGCTATTAAGCTTTGCCAACGACGTGATCTCAAAAAATCTGGTGCATCATAGCTACACTGCTGATAAGATCATGACTGATGATCTTGCGCTAATGGAGATGGGATCGGTGCTTGATAATGGCGGCGGGATTCAAGTGGTCAATAAAAATTACGAGGTTATTTTCAGCCAGGGTATTAACAATTTACCGGAGCTGTTAAACGCCGAGACATTTACCGACTTTTTAACTGCCAGTCAGGCCAAGGAAAACCCATTTAGTTACAGTATCGCCTATAATCCCAGAGCGGAATTTTGGTTAGTCATCACCTTTCCAACGTCGATTCGGATTGATTTTGCGATTGTACATAATAGCAAATTTTCATCGGTGGACACCCGGAGAGTATCGGGTGTCATCGTTGCGATCATCTTGTTTTATTTGATCTTGCTGGCAATCAGTACCGTTATTTATTCAAAATTGACCTCACTGACTATTATCAACCCCCTAAAAAAGCTGTGTAGTAGTGCTGGCCGGTTAAGAGAAGGGGACTATACATCCCGGGTTGACTTAAATCTGAATAATGAATTCGGCGAACTGGAAACGATTTTCAATGAAATGGCAGATGAAATTGAAACAGAAATTGCTTTAAGAAAACAAAGTGAAGAGAATCGCAAGAAGCTTATTTTGGATATCTCCCATGATCTCAAAAATCCCCTTGCCAGTATTATGGGCTATGCTGAACTCTGTTTAATAAAAACACAAATGACCAATGAAGAGCTACGGGCTTATCTGACCACGATTTATAACAACAGCAACCGGGCAAATCGTCTGATGAATGATCTTTTTGAACTGTCGAAAATGGAAACCTCAGAATATATCCTGGTTAAGGAAAAGCTTGATTTCACCGAGTATCTTCGCGAACAAATGAGCCAAGCGGTGGCAAACCTCGATAGTGCCGGGTTTTCATATACTTTTGATATTCCCGATCAAGAGATTTTTGTTGCGATAGACCGAAAGCAGATCAGTCGGGTGTTTGAGAACCTTGTTGATAATGCCATCAACCATAATCAGACCGGCACTCAGATCGACTTGGTGATGATCGATCATCCTGAAATGATTGAGGTTCGGTTTAAAGATAATGGAATCGGCATTTCTGCAGAATTGAGCGAACTGATCTTCGAGCCTTTTGTTAAGGGTGATCCGGCCAGATCGCAAGAAAATGGCGGCACCGGTTTAGGTTTAGCGATCGTCAGAAAAGTCATGGACGCCCATGGTGGTAGCATCAAACTGACTAAGGATAACACGGTGGGGAGTGAATTCGTGTTGTTATTGCCAAAGTGCTCGGATACAGTTAAGCTCGATTTAAGATAAGAAACAGCTTCATGTATGATTGACTTGCTATAGTAATGGCAAGGGATTACATGAAGCTTTTTTATGTAACTCCACTAAAAATTTGGAGGAAAAGAAATTGGAAACATTTGATAGTCATTTTTATAATTGGTTTGGGGTAATATTTTTTTCGGTGCTTTACGGAGTGATTCTGCTGTTCATGCCGTTTTATAAAAAAATGGATCGCAAGCCAGCGGGCACCTATCTTGCTTTCGTAATTGCCTTTGCCATCGAAATGCATGGGATTCCCTTTAGTATGTATGTGATCTCCTGGATTATTGGGAAAAATCTCCCCGTCGGGATTTTATGGGGACACACGCTTTTTGATACCATCGGTTATTGGGGGATGTATATCAATATTGCCTGTGGGGCAGTCGGGCTATTTTTGATCATGAATGGCTGGTATAATATTTACAAAAAATACTGGTCAAAGGAAACCGGCACCGGCACCCTGGTGGAAACGGGGCTTTACAAATACATCCGCCATCCTCAGTATACCGGGCTGTTGTTATTATCCTTCGGGATGATGATCGAATGGGCAACCTTACCGCTGCTGATTTTATACCCGGTAATGATTTATATGTATGTGCGGCTGGCCAAAAAAGAAGAAGAGGATATGATCGATGAATTTGGAAGTGCTTATCAGGATTATATGAAGCGAACAAAAATGTTTATTCCCCATCTGGTTTAAAAGTCGCAAAACAATAGTAGATTAAATACGCAAAAAGACAGGTTCATCAACCTGTCTTTTTTGGTAGTGGATCTTTGGTGTCTTAGAAAGTGAAGATTTCTTTAGGTAAGAAAATTTTACTATTCTTCGTTTGCCCAATCATCGAAGCCCTGCATGACCTTGTCGTAGGTTTGTTGAGAAATTTCTGGAAGCTCCCCACCAAAGGCTTTTTTGGCACTTTCAAAACCTTCTTTAAAGGCATTTCTTAGCGCTTCAAGCTTGCTTTTATCACCGCCAGAGAGAGCCTTGGCAAAATCAACAATCCGTTCTGAGGTTTTGTTCACCCCAAAATAGCCGTCTTCAGAAATAGACTCCTGAGCAGCTGCCTGGGTTTCAGAATCGACAACGATGTCAACCTCTTTTCCAGCCAACAGATCTTTTAAAACCTGATTAACCTTCTTACCCTGTTTTTCGATCATGGCTTCAACCATTTTTTTGAATGACTCGGTATTTCGGGCAAAATCCTGCTTGATTTCGTCGATCTTTTTGCGGTCAACAGTGTAGGTTCCGATGTCTTCGGAAGTTGCGGTGCCAAGTTCTATGGAGTCGAGTTTTTGCACAACAGGTTGGACTTTATCGGCAGCCTCTGGCTCAACCTTGACGTCTGGATTTTGGGTGACACCTTTTGTATGAATCCCTTGATTCATAGCTTTGTTTGCATCGATTGCATTTGTATTCATAACATCCTCCTTGTAAAATATTAAGATATTTTAAAAATAGTTTCAAAATGGTTTCTAACTTCTTTATACTATATCGACCAAATCCAACTAAAAATAACAAAAATAGTAAAATAATCACAGATAAAAAACGTCCTCTCAGTTTTTACACTGAAAGGACATTTTTTATAGTACCTGTTTTAAGGGGGACAGGACGCGAAGTGGTTTTTCTGGATGTTTTATATTTGTTTCATAGGATTCGTTATATTTCTGAGATAAATGATCAGCTGCCATATTTTGCAGGTAGCTTTCAAAATAGGCATTAATAATAGCGGTTTCATCTGTTTCAACAGCGGCGTTCGGCGCAAAGCCAGATAAATTAGCTAACCACAAGCGAGTATTCGTTTTGATTTCTTTAAACCACTTCATTATTGTGGCCTCCTTATTTTGCATTATAATTATGAACCGAGAGACTGGAAATGTTTAAGTTTTTTAGAAGTGAATTTCATATGGTTTATACTCATTCGTTCTTACTAATAATATCGCCACTTACTGAGATTACTTTAGCGTAAATGAATAAACAATTAGTTCCTGGCGATATGATACAACTTTTAAAGGTTTTCCAGATATACGATGCAAGATTAGGACACTAAAGCTAATTAAAACCAGTTAGTATATAGCGTTTCTTGAGGGGATAGAATCACAAAGCTGATAAAGTACTTGATAAATGAAAAAACGAGTGGTATACTAAAAACATCGAAAGTTAGGAGTTGCTAACTTTCGATGTTTTTAGGCTTTGAGTTCGAATTGGCTAATAAGAAATAGCAGGAGTTATCGATGGAGAATAAACAAAAAGATCATATCTTTACAGAAATATATATTAGCATTCATAGCATTATGGGATTATTGATTCTGTTTTACTGCATTTTTTCCCAGACATTGAAGGGGATGATGATGGTGATGCTAATGATTTACTTGATCTATATCGGTTTGGAACTATATTTGTTCGCTACCAGTCAGATCATAAAATTGGAAAATTTGCTAGGTGGATATTTCCAAAGCGTGGTCGATACGCTGTTTATTTCTATTTGCTGCATTTACTTGGACAGTTATTATTTCATTGTCCTGCCGATTTTTTGCCTATTAATTTTAATTTCTAGTTTAGCCAATTACCGCACAAAGAGTGTGACCCATGGGATACTGTCAACTCTCGGTTATATATCGGTGGGAATTCTAAGTGGCTTTTATCCGCTGGGAATTGTTATCTTGCAGGGGGCGCTGCTGCTGGGCTTTAGTTTTTTTGTGGGTGAATTAAACCAGCTTATCAGTGATGTTTATAAGCGAAACCAGTATGCAATGGAAGAAATTGAGTACAAAAATCAGTTGTTGGAGTACCGCGCCACGACCGATTTTCTGACTGATTTATCCAATCATCAGGCTTTTTATCATGCCCTGGAAGTCATCGCGGAAAAACATGCACCCGTTACCCTGATTCTCCTAGATATTGACGATTTCAAGGCAGTCAATGATGTCTATGGACATCTTTCAGGAGACTATGTGATTCGGGAGGTTTCGCAGATTATTAAAAAACTGCTGCGAACCTCTGATATCGGTGCCCGCTACGGTGGCGAAGAGTTTGCGGTGCTACTACCGGGAACCGGCCAACCCTTTGGTCAAAGAATCGCCGAACGTATTTGTAAGGCGGTTGCGGAATATCCTTTTGAATTTGACCAACAGAAAATGCGGATAACCCTTTCCGCCGGAGTTTGTCACTCAACGGTGGCGCTGAGCCGGGGAGAACAAACCATGCTGATTGATCAGGCCGATGCCTTGCTTTACTATTCAAAAAGAAATGGTAAGAACCGGGTCACCAGTGCACAATTTCAATAAGATCCAAGGTGATGAAAGGAAAGTTAGATGACAGAGAAAAAAGCATCCCGAGAGATATACGTTTTTTCGAAATATTTAGACGAGGTTTATCGGCGATATGGTTTAGCTGGTAATCAAGAGATCTTTACCATGAGATTTAGAAGTTATTTGAAACGGCTGATTGAAAAACTTAAAGATGCCACCTTTGATGATCTGCAAAAGTACCGAAATGCAAACTGTGCCAGCAATTGTCTGCCGGGTCATTCGATCCGATGTGCCTTGCTCGCCATGGCTATTGCTAAAGAGCTGAGTTTGAAGGAAACAGAAATCACCGAAATTGGGCTTGGAGCCTTGCTTCATGATATTGGTAAGCTCTTTATTCCCAGAGAAATCCTGGACAAACCCTGCAAGCTCAGCGAAACTGAATTTGAGGTCATCAAAAACCATTCAGAAATTGGATTCCAGGTACTCAAAAATCAAAAATGGCTGCCCCTACCATGCATCAAAATTGTTCATAATCATCACGAGCGCTTAGATGGCAGTGGTTACCCCAACCAATTATCCGGGAATCAGATCCATCGATACGAGCGCATTGTTGGAGTTGCCGATGTTTTTGATGCAATGACCAGCAAGCGCAACTATCGAGAGGCATTGAGTTATGAGTTTGCCTTTCAGGAAATTATCAAAGAATCGCCACAGTTGTTGGATCGGCAAATTGTGTTTGTTTTAGCCTGGATTCCCGCCATACCTAACTAGGCTGGTGGTGTAATTTTTAGAGCTTCATAAATCAGTCTTTGCTTCGATAGTACCTCACCAACGCGAAGTTCATGGCCAGGATTCTCAAAACATTCAATGATATCAAGCTTATCCA
>NZ_CAKMJU010000124.1:0-22568 GCF_927416815.1 uncultured Acetobacterium sp.
AGCGCTATCGCATCGGTGATCGTCAGCAAGATACTGGCCAGCGAAATAAAGGCAATCGCAATCCACATCCGTCTGCCAATCGCTTCTTTAAAAAAAATCATCGCAATCACTGCGGTTGCCGCAATCTCAAAATTACCTAGCAGGGCAGCCGTACTGGAGTTGGTCAGGCTGATCCCGAGCAATAAAAAAATCGGCGCGGCAATATCCAGCAAAATCATTAAAATAACCCACGGCAGTTCTTTTTTTGTGAGTCTGGCTTCTTTAGATGCCAGTCGACGTTTTTTATTTAAAACTGTCAGGATGGTCATCCCGATTCCTGCCCCCAGATACAAAAGTGCTGCCAAAAACAGCGGCTCAATTTCTTCAAGCAGCAGTTTTGAAAAGGGCGCATTAATTCCAAATAGCAGCGCTGCCAAGATTGCATACACCACTGACCTGTTATTTTTCATCTGTTGCTACCTCCGCTGAGCTTATCGTTGTTTTGCTTATTCTAACATAATAATTCGTGTTTAAATTTTATTTTTGACCAGCCTGATAACTGAAAAAAGGATAAACATCAATAGGTTGATGACGACCACGCTGGCTCCGGTGGGAAATGAGAAAATAAAAGACAAAACAATTCCCGCCACAAAGCAAACCACCGATAAAATTGCCGAACTGATAACCACCTGTTTAAAGGTTTTAAACACGCGCATCGACGTTAACGCCGGAAAAATAATCAGGCTGGAAATCAGCAGTGCTCCCATCATCCGCATCCCCACAACAATCGTCATTGCCGTTAAAAGCGCAATCAAGGTATTGTAGCGACTTGCGCTTGTTCCGGTTGCCCGGGAAAAATTTTCATCAAAGGTGACCGCAAAAATTTTATTGTAAAACAGCACATACAGCAAAATCACGATAATCGAAACCCCAACACTGAGAATCACGTCGCTTTCACTCATCGCCAGGATACTCCCAAACATGTAATTGCTGGTATCAGCATTCATCCCTGATGTGTAGGAAATAATCATCACCCCAATAGCCAGCGCACTGCTAGAAATCAGCGCAATGGCAGCATCCCCTTTGATCCGGCTGCTCTCGCTAATGCGCAACAGCACAAAGGCGGCCGCCGCGACCACCGGTATCGCCACCTCCAACGGCGACAGATTTAAAGCCAACGCCAGCGCCAGCGCCCCAAACCCCACATGGGACAAGCCGTCGCCAATCATCGAATAACGCTTTAACACCAGGCTCACACCCAAAAGAGCGGCACACAGGGATACCAACCCACCCACAATCAGGGCTCTCACAACAAAGCCGTAGGACAATAACTGGGTCAGTAGCTCAATCATCGCTTCGCTCCCCCCTCATTCGCCGACACATTTCGGTTTTTAGATAGTCTGCTGTTGAACCAAAAAAGGACGTTTCGGTTTTTAAATGGAGTATTTTATTACTGTATTTGATGGCACTTTCAAGATCATGAGAAACCATCAGGACTGTCATGCCCTGGGTTTGGTTGAGTTTTGCTACCAGTTGATACAAGTCCGCTGTCATCAGCGGATCCAGACCTGAAACCGGCTCATCCATCAGTAGCAGTTTTTCAGTGGCACAAAGCGCTCGAGCTAACAGCACCCGCTGCTGCTGCCCGCCTGATAAGTCCTGATAAGATTTCTTTTTGATGTCAGTGATACTCAGCTGCTTGATCTTTTCAGCAGCCCGATTCTTTTCCGCGCGGGAGTAAAAGGGCAACAGTCCCCGACGGTTGAGACAGCCGGAGATCACCACCTCGGTGACACTCGCCGGAAAATCCCGCTGAATCATCGTCTGCTGGGGTAGATAGCCAATTTCATTTTGGCGGATGCCGTTAAAGCTAATGCTTCCTGCCTGGGGTTTGATCAGTCCTAGAAGACCCTTCACCAGGGTGCTTTTTCCGGATCCATTTTCGCCCACTATACAAAGGTAGTCACCCTGCTCCAGATCAAAACTCACCTTGGTTACCGCCTCTTGTCCATCATACCCGATTGTGACCCCTTCACAGGAAATTAACTTCATTGCTTGGTCAGCCCCTTTCGGAGACTTTCGGCATTTTGCTGCATAATTGTAACATAGGTTACGCCGGCATCGAAATCGTCCTTTGTCACATTATGGCCAGAATGAAGCAGGAGTAGCTGGGCTCCAGTTTGTTCACTGATGGCTTTGGCAATATTCTGATTACTGAGCTCAAGGTAATAAACATATTGGATGTTTTTTTCCTTAATGGTATTAATCAGATAGGCCAAGGTTCCGGCACTGGCCTCTGTTTCGCTACTACATCCCGGAAAGGCCGCCTGATATTCCAGACCAAATTGATCAAACAGGTAGCGAAACGGAAAACGATCCCCAAAAACAAGCAGCTTATTCGGAGATGATGCTACAATCGCAGCGATTTCCTCGTCCACGATCTCGATCTGAGCGGTATAATCGCTCGCATTTTTAGCATAGATATCCGCATTTTTGACATCCGCTTCGGCCAGAACCGCGGCTATTTCATTGACCATCAAGATGGCATTGTGGGGTGCGGTCCAGATATGTTGGTCATACTCAATTTCTTCCTCAGCTGATTCGTCTTGATCATCCGCATGAGAACCTTCTCCCGTCTCTGCTTGGGCTTGCATTCCTGCTACTGTTTCTTCTTCAACCGGCTTTACCGCATCCATCAGTCTAATAATTTTCATACCACTGACGTCGATGGAATCCAGAATCGTGCCAACCCAGGCATCGTTTTCGCCGCCAATGTAGATAAATACATCAGCCTCCTGGATTTTAATCATATCTGCCGGGGAGGGATCATAAGCATGCACTTCAGCCCCAGGTTTTACCAGCATCGTCAGCTCAGCCTGATCGCCAGCAATGGCTCTGGCAAAATCATATATCGGAAAAATTGTGGTGACAATCGTGATTTTTTGCGCGCTATCTGAATTTTTTGCTGCCGTATTTTGTGCACATCCTGTTACACCTACCACCAGAATCAGCAGTGAAACTAAAACAACCATCATTTTCTTCATCTTAATGCCTCCGTATGATTTTTTTTATCTGAACAGCTATTACATAATCCATAAAAAACTGTTTTGAATGTGTTAATGTCAAATCCGTGGCGGTTCAATACATGACTGTTAAGCTCTTTTAAGTAGCTGCATTCCAGATGAATCAGGGTTCCGCAATTTTCGCATTTCAGATGAAAATGTTCCTGGCAATGGGCTTCATCGCCAATATACTGAAAGCAGGCACTACTGACCCCATCGATGATGTATTTCTGCAACTCACCCTGTTCCACCAGCTTATCGAGATGCCGATAAATGGTGGTCACTCCCACCGGTGTCCCCTGCTTTTCTAAGAATTCAGCAATCATATTGACGGTAATATGCTGATTCTTTTTGGAAATTAAATATTTCAGAATGGTATCCTGTTGTTTTGTTTTATAAGAAACGGGTTTTCCCATTTTTCACCCCACAAAAATGAATTTGAAAATCATTTTCATATTACATCAAAATGATTGCGCTGTCAAAGCAATTTGAACATCATTTTCATATTGAACTTTTACTGTTTCGCAAATAAGGCTGTCCCTATTTGTTCTGTTAGATAAAACGCTATTCCGGATTTTTGTTAAAAAAGCACTAAAAAAAGAATGGCCACAACTATAAAAAGCCAATTGTTCAGCCTGATATTTTAGTCCGTAGGCAAACAATTGGCTTTTTTCTAACTCGTCTAATGTTTATTTACTTCCCCTGGTTAGTTCAAAGCCATGATCCAGCGGCCCGCTACCTTTTCCCAGATCCAGATTGGCAGACAATGCCCCGGACACGTAAGCCTTGGCCTTTTTTACCGCTACTTTTAGCTTGTCTCCGGCAGCAAGATTACAGGCAATCGCCGAGGACAGGGTGCAGCCTGTGCCATGAGTATTGGGATTGTCAATTTTTACGCCGGGAAACCAAACTTCTTCACTGCCGGTTTGATCTTGAATCAGCAAAAAATCATCAGCGCTTTCAAACAGATGACCACCCTTAATCAGAATGCTCCCGGCATAGCTTGCGGCGATTTTTTTAGCCGCTCTGACCATATCCAGCCGCGAATGAATACCAAATCCACACAGACATTCGGCCTCGGGAATATTGGGGGTGATCAAATCGGCCAGCGGCATCAGCTCGGTTTTTAAAGCTTCAATGCTGTCGTCACTCAACAGTCTGCCACCGCTGGTGGCCACCATCACCGGATCCAAGACAATATTTTTAGCCTGGTGTTGTTTAAGCTGGTTGGCAATACTGCTGATAATCTCAGCGCTGTAGACCATACCGATTTTAACCGCATCGGGAAAAATATCGGTAAAGACACAATCGATCTGATTTTCGACAAAGCTGCTCTCCAGCTCCGCAATCCCATATACCCCGGTGGTGTTTTGCGCCGTTAAGACGGTGATCACCGACATCCCATAGCTGCCATGGGCGATCATGGTTTTGATATCGGCCTGGATGCCTGCTCCACCGCTACAATCCGACCCAGCTATCGATAAGACTTTTTTCATCCTAGCAACTCCTTAAAACTGATAATCGTACAATTCGAACTGTTTTTAATCGCTTCCCAGTCTTCTTTTGAGGACTCATCAAAGACCCCGACAAGCTGGCAACCGGTCTTTCTGGCCGCTTGAATGCAGTATAGGGCATCTTCAAAAATAGCGATTTGCTGGGCTGGCAATTCCAGCTTTTCAATTGCCAGGTAATAAATCTCCGGCTGACTTTTAGGCAAACCAGCCATCCCGGAGGTGAGGATAAATTCAAAATGATCCAACAAGCCATATCGGTCTAACACCAATTCGGTCAGCGACTTATGGGTGGCGGTGAGGATCGCCATTTTTATGCCCTGTTTTAAAAACTGATCCAGGCTTTCCTTAACAAAGGGTTTTAAAGAAATGTGTTTGGCGTAGTTTTCCCGGATCATGTCATTGATTTGATCCCCCACCTGCTCTTCGGTCATTTTCACCCCGTAAACCTCAATAAAATAGCGGGCCGATTCGGCAAAGCTCATCGTTTTAATAATCACGTTTAAATCATCGGGGGGATTGATATCATGCTTTTTTAAGAACGCGCTGCCGATATTTTGCCAGGCCGGCATCGAATCAATTAATGTGCCATCGAGATCAAAGATCATTCCCGAAACATTCAACTCTGGATGGTTCATGGCCTTGTCATCGCTTCAGAAAGGCTTCGCAGCGCTTGAGTTGCACTGATGATATCTTGCTTAGAAAAGATCGCCGACACCAGTGCGACCCCGTCCACACCGGTTCCTGTTAAGCTAAGAATATTGCTTTCGTTGAGACCACCAATGGCCACTACCGGAATGGTCACCGCCTGACAGATTGCGGTGATGGTTTCAAAGGTCACCACCTCGGCGTCGGTTTTTGTGGCCGTGGCATAGATGGCTCCCACCCCGATATAATCAGCACCGTCGGCTTCGGCCTTTAGTGCCAGTTCCACCGTATCTGCCGAAACCCCGATGATTTTATCACCAAGCAGCTTTCTTAGCTCCCCGGCATCGAGATCATCCTGACCGACGTGAACCCCGTCAGCATCGACGGCCAGCGCGACATCCACGGCGTCATTAATAACAAAGGGAATATTGTAGGCATCGGTCAGTTTTTTTATGGCCCGGGCTTCCTTCACAAAGCTATCAAAATCGAGATTTTTTTCTCGCAGCTGGATAAAGGTGGCGCCCCCCTTTAAGCTTTCTTCAACCTGATCGGCCAAAGTTCGGTCACCCAGCCAACTGCGATCAGTTACCGCGTAAAGTCGCATTGACTGCTTATCGAGTTTCAAGCTTGATCCCTCCTTCTAGTGTTTGGGCATTCATCAAGCTCACCGCATCGATCAGGTAGGTGCGAAAGGATGCCGTTCCAGCCTGATTGGTCTGAACCTTTTCAAAAGCCAACTCCCCGCACAAGCCGATACAACTTACCGCCGCGGCGGTGGCCAGTAGCAAGTGGTCGGGATTGGCTCCGCAATAAGAGCCAATAACTGCGGTGAGCATGCAGCCAGTGCCCGTAATCAGCGACATCATCGGGTGTCCGTTGCGAATCACCAGCGCCTTCTGGCTGTCAGCGACAATGTCGATGGCACCAGTCATGGCAATGACGGCGCCAGTTTTCTCACTGAGAGCCTTGGCAAAAGCGATCATCTGATCGAGATTGTCTGTGTTCACCGCATCGCTGATATCAGCATCGACTCCTTTGGTGGTGCCACTGCCCTGATCGATGGTCTTAATTTCCGAAACATTGCCCCGGATAACGCTAAACTGGACTTCTTCTAGCAGCTTAAAAACGGTGCTGGTCCGTAACGTAGAAGCACCGGCACCGACCGGATCCAAAATCACTGGCCGACCCAGACGATTAGCTTTTTTGCCAGCCTTAATCATCGCCGCGACCGTCCGCTCATTGAGGGTTCCGATATTGATGACCAGGGCATTGCAAATGGAAATAATTTCTTCCACCTCATTAATATCATCGGCCATAATCGGTGCCCCGCCACAGGCCAGCATAATATTGGCACAGTCGTTGACCGTTACATAATTGGTGATGGAATGAACCAGCGGTGGGCAATTACTAACATTTTCTAAGATTTTTTTAAACATAATACCCTCACTTTCTCTACTGTGATGCATAAGATGCTAATCAAAACCATTGCTGGCAGGGTGACCCCGATATTAAAGTCAAATCCCATCAGGTAGCGATAAATAAACACCCCCGCAATCCAGATCACGGCATTCTTGATATCAATTAATTTGTTTTTATCAGCATGAATCCTTTTAAAGATAAAATAATCGGTCAGCAAAATGGCAAAGAGCGGTACAAAAACCGAGCCGATTAGATACAGAAAGCCCTGATACTGCTCGACCGGGGTGATGATCGCCAGAATAACGCCAATCACACAGGTTGCCAGAACCACCGTTTTCTCTTTGACCTTTGCGGTGATATTCATAAAGCTGATCCCGGCCGAATAAACATCCAGAAAAGCCGTCGTCGCTGTCGAAAAGACGATGATCATTAAGGCCACTACCCCCAGACCGATGGCCGCCAGCAGCACAAAGATATCGGTGACCCCAACATATAGGGCGGCACCCAAGCCAATAATATACATCCAGCAGCTGCCGGCAAAGTAACTGATCGAACTGATCAGCGCCCCTGATTTTTTCTTTTGCGAAAAACGGGTGTAGTCAGCAATCAGTGGCAGCCAGGAGATCGGCATAATGGCACTCAGCTCGACAGCACCACCAAAGGTCATGGTTCCTTCAATGGCAGTACTACTAGCTGCTCCGCCAAAGATCTGGAAGCTGAGAATAACCGAACCAACAAAGAGCAGCCCGACTGCCACAAAATTGAGTTTTTCCATGTTTCTAAATCCGGCCAGTACCCAACCGGAGATCACCGCTCCGATTAAAATGCACCACAGTATCGTATTTTGATAGTCAAACAGCTTGAGGGTTACCCCATCGATCGCTCTTGAAGCGGTAATCACCATCACTGCCGTCCAGCCGATCAGCTGCAGGATATTCATCACTGAAAAAAAATAGGAGCCGTATTTTCCGAATGAAATCCGCGAGGATTCAATCGATGCCAGCTTGCTCTGGGAGCCAATCACCCCGGCCAAAAAGAGAATCAGCGTTCCGATAATATGACCAATGATGATCGCCATCATCCCGTCTTTAAATCCCAATGGGGCAATCAGCGTTCCTGTCATGACCTCGGCAATCGAAATAGCGGCGCCAAACCATAATAGGCTCAGACTTCTGTTTGAAAGTTTGTTTTCATTTTGCATCGTTTTATTCCTTTCGTTTTAAGACTGCACCCCTACCTATAAAACACTTGTGGAATAAATCAATTGATCTGTTGCGATTCTCTCTTGTCCCAGTTTTTAAACAAAAAAAACTGTACACGAATGCACAGTAGATTTTCATGGGTTTCCTACGCCGGCATTATCCGTATCAGGTGCATGGGTCGAAGTAGCGATTTACTTCCTCTCAGCCTAATTGCATAAGCTCCCCAACTCTTTAATTGTGATAAAGATTATCATAAGGTCTGGTTTTTGTCAACCACGATTCTATCGCAAACCGCCTCTCTATCAAACGCTTCTTAGCGAGTAGCCGAAAATCTTAATTTAACTTAAACTTAACCCAATTCAAAGTTTGGCTAAAGGTTCACAGCCTAAGATATAGACACGAGATAAACATCTCCTCTTTTTCTTTTCATTCCTAATATAAAAAAGCAGTAGCGTCATCCGGATCTGCTGTTTTTTTATTTAGCGTTTTTTAAATATAGTCCGAGAAATAAACCTTTTCATTGGCGATAATCGTCTCCAAAAGAGTAACTGTTTTTTTGCTGGCTTCGATCCGTTCAATCTGTTGCAGGTAGGTCGGTCGTTTATAACCCAGCAACATACAAGTTAAGATACCAATTTCCAGTTTGATCCGATTCTCTGATGGTAAGTCAACCAGAACTGGGGCTTTTCCCTTGGCAAACGAAATCGTAAAGCTGCGATTGTTCCAATCCAAGACCGGATCAACAATGTCAAAGGTAATGGTTTCATTCAAATCGGTGTTGGCAAAGTGGTATTGTCCGATAAAGCCCTCAAAGTCAACAATTCGAGCCATAATATAGGGTCGGATGGTTTCTTTCATATCGCTATCTCCAAATAAAAACGATACCGTATGGTTGTTATAATTACTGCCAACGACCTCGTTAATCATCGATTCATGGGCGGCAATATAGCCCCACAGCCCCTTTCTGGCTTCCTGATTGAGATAGATCATCTCTTTGACCCGAAAGATGTCATTTTCAATCAGATAAACCAGATAGCCCAGCGGCCGATCATCGGTGCCGTAGTAAATGGCCACCGTAACATCTTCGACATCCCAGCGCCAGTATTCCTCCCAGACCAGTTGATTCCGAATCAGACAGCCATGGGTTTGTCTGGCAAAGGTATCGTGCAAAGCAATCAAATCGGGACTATTCTCCTTGACCCGTTTGACCCGTCCCGGTACATCAATATCGCGAGGCAGCTGATGATCGCGGATATGAAAGGTCATCTTATCGGAGACGACCTCCCAGCCCTTGTAACGATAGAGTGGGTGTGAATAAGGGAATAAAAAAGAAATACACTGCTTGCGTTCGTACATCGTTTCGAGGCTTTTTTTCATCAGCCCGGACATCAGACCTAAGCCCATATATTCCGGATAAGTGGCTACGCCGGTGATATAACCCATCTGATAAATACTGCCACTGATATTAACTTGCAGCGGGTAAACGGCGATCTGAGCCGCCAGCCGCCCATCTTCAAACCAGCCGATCACCTCCGCTTTTTCAAGAATCGGAAATTTCGACCGCTTAATTTCATCATGTTTCCAACCCACTTTTAACAGCTGTTCATCGGTCACCTGAAAGGCATACCGCAGAATATCATTAAACTGCGTTAAGTCTTTCGCTTCTAGCCGCCTTAGTTCCAGGTCTTTTTTTATTTCTTTATTCATCGCATCCTCCTTACCTCGGGTTTATTGTACTTAATCTTATCACTTTATACCCTAAATTTAAAAGTAGAATCTAGATAATTATGCTATACTATGACTTAAACTACAACTGAGGTATAAAAATGTTAAAAGAATCTGATATTACATTTATCCAGACGGTCTTGACCTTTTGGGATCATTTAAATCCAAATCAAAAAACCATGCTTTTGGAGAATACCATGCCGATAAGCTATAAACGGGGGGAAAACATTCACCGCGGCGAAAATGACTGCGTTGGTGTATTGCTGATCAAAAGCGGCGAATTGCGCACCTATATTTTATCAGAAGATGGCCGGGATATCACCCTTTATCGGCTGGGGTCAGATGAGATCTGTATCTTATCGGCTTCTTGTATCTTAGAAAATATTACCTTTGATGTTCATATTGATGCTGAAGCAGATTGTGAGGTACTCCTGCTTAAGTCCTCTATCTTTTCGCAGATCTGCAACGAAAATATTTATGCCGAAAATTTTTCTTATAAATCGATGATCGATCGTTTTTCGGATGTGATGTGGGCGATGCAACAGATTCTCTTTATGAGTTTTGATAAACGCCTGACCATCTTCCTATTGGATGAAGTTTCCCGAACCGGTTCAAACACAATTGTCATGACCCATGAGCAAGTGGCCAAATATGTTGGATCGGCTCGGGAAGTGGTTTCCCGCATGCTGAAATATTTTGAAAACGAAGGCTATGTGAACCTCTCGCGCGGTAAAATTGAAGTGATTGATAAGGTTCAATTAAAAGAAATTATTTAGCGGTTAAATTTTTTGTAACAAAACGATGCTCAAAATATTTTGAGGGTCGTTTTTTGGATACCTTCTTTTCTAAACTTTATCGACGCATTAATTTCGGCACCCAGCAAAAATATGATACTGCTTAAATAGATCCAGGTAAGTAAGGCAATGACGCCACCAAGGCTACCATAAACCGCTGCGTAATTACCGAGGTTGTCTGCATAAAACGAGAATGCCATCGATACGATGATCCAACTGATCGCAGCCGCTACTGCACCAGGCAGCACTTCTTTAAAGGTTAAGCGACAACTTGGGGCGCTGTAATAAAGCGATACGAAAACAATCATAATTGCGAAGATCGCAATGACAAATCTCAGAACATCCCAAATCATTAAGAATGTCTCCGAAAAGCCTAAAAAGCCAAAAACCTTTGAACCCAAAATGCCGCCAAAAACAATCAGGATCATTGAAGCGATGATAACAATGCTCAGCTCAAGTGTAATCACGAGTGAAACCAGACTCTTTTTCCAGAACGGCCTTGTTTCTTCCTGGTCATAGGCTCTGTTGACACCCCGGATGAGATAGCTGACCCCCGTGCTGGCTGACCATAGTGCCAATAATACCCCAAAGGTCAGTAAGGCACCGCTCCTGTTTTTAATCGTCTGCTCAATAATGGCACTAAGAATTTCGGACGCAGCTGTCGGCATTAAGGTATAAAATGGCTGAATCTGGCTTTGAAAATCGCCTAATGGAATAAAGCTAATCAGGGTAATTAAAAAAATCAAAAATGGGGCAATCGATAGCAGCAAAAAATAGGTGATTTGCGCACCCACTGAGCGTAGATCATCGTTTGTAAATCTGGCATACAGATCTTTAAGCAGTTTTATAAGATTATCTTTCTTCATGGTATTTCCTCTTAAAATAATCGCCGTTTCAAACATTGATTATTTTCTTTCTATCTTGATGATACTTGTTATATACCCAAAAACTCATCACAATTCTTTAAATAAGCGGCATTTTGATTAGACTAAATTAATATAAATAAATCCTGCAAAACCCTATTTCAAATGTTATATTGCCATAAGATCACTAAACCTTAAGGGGCTTTTAAGTCAAAATTGAAGGGGTGGAGAGTTATGCTATATACAATTGGAGATATCGCCAAAATGCTGGGAATATCAACCGAAGGGTTAAGGTACTACGAAGAATGTGGAATTATAACACCTAAAAAACGCAAAGGCTCGACTTATCGGTATTACGATACCTGGGATCTCCATCTTTTGGTTAGTGCCAGATCATATCGAAGCCTGGGCTTCTCCTTGCAGGAAACTGCCGAGATCATTAATTCCAATCAACCAATTGATATTTCTGGGATGCTTGATGCCAGGGAAAAAGAGCTGGAAGAAGCGATTCTTCTTAACCTGAACCTATTAAAAAGAAGCGCCCAAATAAGGACCATGTTTCAAGAGTATCAATCAATGGATTTCCGATACCGTATTGAAAATTCCCCCGGTTTCTACTCCATCAATATCCAGGATGAATACTCACTCAAGAACTCTCTGACTTCCTTAGCACTTTCTCATGAATGGCTCACCAAAATCCCATTTGTCTTTTCATGCATTTTTTTAGCCAAAGACGAGCTTGAAAAAGGCGGGGATGAATTTCGTGTCGGCCTCGGTATTGATGAAAAGTTTGCCCAGTTTCTAAAGGTCAAAGAAGATGATAATGTCAGATACTGCCCACCCCGGCGTTCAGTTTATACGACCTTACCGGCAAGTTCAGATATCATTTTTTCTTCTGCCAACCTATCAGAAGCTTTGGACTATATTAATTCCCAAGGATTGAAACTGGCAGATGATGCCTTCCTGATGGTATTCAACATTCACCTGGAAAAAGAAAACCGCCAAAGTGCCCACTGTGTCTGGCTACCGATAGAGGATTAAGAACATTCAAACGCATTGAGTAATTTAAAAAAGATGATTCGAATTTTTTTCTAAAATTCGAACCGTCTTTTTTTATTGGCATTACATTTTTTTGTGGAAGACCTAGCTTTTTCAGTCGTCTTAATCTTAATAGTTTTCTTAATTAATATAATTACAACTTGACTCTCAAGTCACTTGATGTTGTAAAATAAGAACATAACACTGATGCAGTTAAACATATAACATTGCCAAGCGGGATAATAAATGTTATTCATTTTACCTCCGTCCGGTTTTATACCCTACTTTATTAAATTTGTTTTTTTGATTAAAAACATGATAAAAGGAGAACAAAGTGGCTGGAATTAAATGGATTGTCTTAAAAATCAAGGGGTATTCACCTTATTCCGAATGGGATATTTTAAGGATATCGACAGCGAATAAAATTGCTAGTCAAAATAGCGCAAGTTTCACGTTTGCAACAGTCAAATGCCGCCAGAATAAATGATATATAAATCTAACCTTAGTAAAGAAAGTGCCCTGGCATTATTTGTAGTATATGAAAAAAAACGGTCTTCTGAGATAAGGAATCATTTAGTTGAAACTTATCTCTACCTCGCTAAAATTCTTTCACAAAAATACAGGTATAAAAACGGCGATAATGAAGATGTTTTTCAGGTAGCCTGCATCGGTTTAATGTATGCAGTGGATCGCTTTGATCCAGATCGCGGCTTTACGTTCGAAACCTTTGCTACGCCGACCATCCTGGGCGAAATTAAACGCTATTATCGCGATAAAGAAACGCTGATTCGTATTCCAAGAAAAATTCAGGAGTTGAACCACAAAGTGAATCAAACGCAAGTTCTGCTTGAGCAAAAAAATATGCGTTCACCGACGATATCTGAAATCTCCGATTATTTGGACGTTTCCGAAGAAAACATCATCGCTGCGATGGAGAGTAATCATGCTCATTATCCGATGTCGCTCAACGTTGAACTGGATACCAGTAATGATGATAATCTCTCTCTGATGGATTTATTGGGTACGACCGACGATGATTTGGAACATGTCGAGAATATCGATGCCATCCAGAGAATCAGTGAGGCTTTTACACCCGTGGAAAAAATCGTCATTGAACAACGGTTTTTGAGACAGAAAACCCAAAAGGAAGTTGCCCTATTTTTAGAGCGATCTCAAATGACCGTCTCACGACTGGAAAATACCATCAAACAGAAAATCAAGACCGCTTTTTAAAGTACCGGAATATAACATATCAATGGTATCGCGCTGCTATAACATAAGTGTTTCGATAATCTGCTGCTTGTTTTTCTTCATTTATAATTAAAGAGCAACAGCGAAGGCTGTTGCTCTTTGTTGTAGCTATTCTGCTACTAAATCTAAAATATCTGCCTTGGATTTTGCTCCCACTGATTTTTTCACTACCACGCCACCTTTGACTACTGCCAATGTCGGGATGCTCATGACCTTGAATTCAGCGGCTAATTCCTGTTGTTCATCGACGTTAATTTTTCCGACCTTTAAGGTGAATACTTCATCAGAAATTTCGTCGATGATCGGCGATACCATTTTACAGGGACCACACCATGGTGCCCAAAAGTCTAATAATACCGGTTTGTCTGAATTAATCACTTCTTGTTGAAAATTTTCTTTTGTAATTGTTACTGCACTCATATCTATAATCTCCTTAATCGTTAATTTGTATACTTTTATTATAACCATTACTGATTAAAACTCCGTAACTTGATCACACAATTCGCAAATTTTATTAAAGTTGTTTAACTACGGAATTTCGTGACTATTTCCCTGATATTTCTTTTTTCTTTTACTGTCGCAGTTCAAATTGCTATTTTCTTTCTACTGCCACTCTAAAAAATTTTAAACACTGTTTTTTCAATGCCTTCTTTTCTGAACTTTAGCGACGCATTGATTTCAGCACCCAGCAAAAATATGATACTGCTCAAATAGATCCAGGTAAGTAAGGCAATTACGCTACCAAGGCTACCATAAACCGCCGCGTAGTTGCCCAGATTGTCAGCATAAAATGAAAATGCCATCGATACGATGATCCAGCAGAAAGAGGCCGTAATCGTACCAGGAAGCACCTCTTTAAGCGTTAATCGACAGCTTGGGGCATTATAATAGAGGGATATAAAAACAATCATAATTGCGAATATGGCAATGACAAATCTAAGATAACCCCAAATCATTAAAAATGTTTCCGAAACGCCAAAAAAGCCAAAAACCTTTGAACCCAGAATGCCGCCTAATACAATCAGGATCATCGAAGCAATGATCACCGTGCTCAGTTCAAGCGTAATCACTAATGACACCAGACTTTTCTTCCAGAAAGGCCTTGTTTCTTCCTGGTCATAGGCTTTGTTGACACCACGCATGAGATAGCTGACTCCAGTGCTGGCTGACCATAATCCGAATAAAATCCCAAAGACCAGTAAAGCACTGCTTCTGTTTTTAACAGTCTGATCAAAGATCGAACTGAGAATCTCGTACACCTCTGTGGGCATTATCGCATAAAGAGGCTCAAACTGGCTTTGAAAATCCCCCAGTGGAATAAACGTAATCAGGGTGATTAAAAAGATCAAAAACGGAGCAATCGATAGGAGCAAAAAATAAGATATTTGTGCGCCCACGGAGATTAGATCATCGTTTAAAAATCTGACATAGAGATCTTTAAACAGTTTAATGAGGTTATCTTTCTTCATCGAACCACCTCCTAAAAATGATCGTCCTTTAAATTTTGTTTTTTCTTTTTTATTTGATGCTATCATTGGCTGCTTTTAGCATCTCACCGGCTGATCTTTCAAAGACACCAACCCAAAAGGGGCGTCAAAAAAAGCCGTCAATTTAACTATTACTTTGTCCATATGGCGTTCCTCCTAAAAATAGTGACAAAGAACGGACAACCTTAGGAGGCAGGTTACTGACAGGATGATCCTGCGTCTGGACTACCAACCAGAACTGTGTTTTATCTTATGCTGTTATTATAACACGATGGCCGGAATGATCAAGTCAACACTTGATCATTCCGGCCGTTTTCTAAAAATTTACTTTGGTATTTTTCCATAGGCACCAAAATCTTTTACCATCTGGTCATAGACCTTGGTTCCCAGCAGGGTTTCATATATTTCATCGGCTTTTTTAGCTGGGTCAACATCATTAAATTTTTCTGGATACAAGACTGTTCCCATATAATAAGCATCTGCTATTGCTGTGTCTAAATTGGTAGTATAGGAATTGTATGGTAATATCATATAAACCTGGTCTGTTTTAAAAGCTTCCAGGGCAGCATAGTAATCTGGGTTAGCCATCATATCTTCTTTCACCTTAACCAAACCGCCATGATCAAGGAAAATAACCGTAGGGTTCCATTTGATCAATTGTTCCTTGTCAATCATCAAACCCCCGTTTTTTCCGGTTTCATCAACGACGTTTACTGCATTGATTGCGTTAAATAATGAATAGTTACCCTGGGTACTGACAATTCCCTGGGCACCTTTTGAGCCCAAACCGCCTACATAAGTAGTTGCTTTGGCAGCCTGATCAACCCCCTCGGTTCGTTTATTCAAGTCTGCTTGACACTCTTTAAGATAAGCCACAGCTGCTGTTGATTTTTTGGTATCACCCATTACTTCACCAATTTTTTCCATCGATGAATAAATGGCATCTCCAAAAACACCTTCAGTTCCATAACTTAATGCTACCACTGGAATACCAGTTTTGGACTGCAACTCATCGGCTGCCGCAGCATCGCCAGCATAGGTGGTAAAGATTACATCGGGTTCAACCTTAAGTAATTGTTCCGGATCTGGTGCATTATTTGGACCACCGGCGCCAATGGTTGGTAAATCAGCAAACTGCGGATTTGCGATAGCATAGGGTCTACCAGCACTATCACTTTTTTCGATTTCTTCAACCCCAACCAATTTTTCGGTATCGGCCACATAAGCATACAAGCGTAGTGCCCCCGCTCCAATAGCCACCGCTTTTTCCGGTGTGCTTTCAAACTCTACCGTTCGTCCCAGGCTATCAGTGATACTGATCTTTTCATCTGTTTTTGAAGTGTTTGACCCCTGGGCTGAACACCCCACCACCATGATGACCAAAGAAATGGTCATCAGCAACACAAGCATTCGTTTTCTTTTCACTCTTTTCTCCTTCGTTTTTTAAATTGGAACCACAACTGCACGGTTGTTAAGCTGTTCAACCGATACGTCTACCCCGTATACCTGTTTTATGTTTGCTTCGGTAATAACCTCCTGTCCGCCGGCAGCATAGATAGCCCCGTTTTTTAATAAGATATACTGATCGGCAAAACGCAATGCCAAATTCAGATCATGAATGGTCACCACTGCGGTGATGTTTTTAAGACTGGCAATTTCCTTGATCAGTTGGAGCACCTCCAATTGATTTTTTAGATCCAGGCTGCTAGTCGGCTCATCCAGCATCAGCACATCGGTTTCCTGGGCCAGTGCCCGACCGATTAACACCTTCTGATATTCCCCGCCACTTAACTCATCGACATTTTTCAATGCGAATTTTTCCAGATTTAACATCTTAATGGTTTCGTTTACAATATTCAGATCCTTCTTGCCTACATCCCATTTGATATAAGGTTTTCTACCAATCAGAATCGAATCAAAAACTGTCGTGGTTGTACTTTGATTACTCTGCGAAACATAGGCTACTTTCTGAGCCAGTTCAATCTGCTTAAAGCCCTTGATATTTTCCTGATCGATTAAAACGTTCCCTCCCTGAGGCTTCAAAATTTTATTAATACACTTAAGCAGGGTCGATTTTCCGGCTCCATTTGTTCCTAGTATCGCCAGACATTGCCCTCGCTTCATCGAAAAAGAGATCCCTTTTAAGACGTTTTGACAGGGATAGTCAAAAGCCAATCCTTCAACTTGTAAATTCAATGACGTTTACCTCCTTTAAGTAAGAGATACAAAAACAGCGGTGCTCCCAGAAACGATGTCACTGCTCCCACCGGCAGTATAATGGGGGAAATAATGGTTCGGGCAAAGGTATCCGAGACCAACAATAAAAGTGCCCCCATTAGGGCAGAAATGGGAATCAGAAAGCGATGATCCCCGCCGATTAAGCGTCGCACCATCTGTGGAGCCACCAAACCAATAAACCCGATCACACCAAGAAATGACACCGTCACTGCGGTAATCATCGATGACACCAGCATCCCGCCAAACCGGGTTTGCTCGACATTAACCCCCAGGCTTTTAGCGGCATCGGCACCCGTATCAAGGGCATTATAATCCCAACGCTTCATCATAAAGTAGATCATCGAAAGACCCACCACTACAGCCAAAATATAAACCTCCGTCCAGCCAGCCCGACCGAGGTCGCCAAAAGTCCAGAAGACAGCGGCAGCAATCTGCACCGATTCAGCAAAATACTGAATCAAGGTGGTTCCTGCTCCAAAAAGAGAGCTTAGCGCCACCCCGGCCAAGACGATCGATTCCGGTGAAAAACTGCGCATTCGAGCTAGCAGCAGAATCACCATGGTGGCTCCCATAGAAAAGACAAAGGCGAAAATCGTTACCAGATACGGGTTATTGACAATAATCGGTTGAGCTGCTGAACTTTGCATGGTACCAGCACCCAATACAATAATAGCAATGTTGGCACCAAAGGCGGCCGCACTGGAAATTCCCAAGGTAGAGGGCGATGCCAACGGATTTCTTAAGTTATTTTGCATCACACATCCGGCCACCGCCAAACCAGCGCCGGCAATGACCGCGGCCAGAACTCGAGGCAAACGAATCCGCCATACCACTACACTGGAAATTTCGGTGCCGATACGCATCAGGGTTTTGATAATGTCGGTGGGGTCCAGTTCGATGGCTCCGCTATTCATCGCAAAAATCGCTACCACCAGCAACAAAGTGCAAAGAATGAGAATCAGCATGATTTTTTTACTGGTAAATTTCTGGTATAATTCGAGGCTGTCGCCCTCCACCTCAATCACAGCACTTGGTTTTTTTAGCATCTTTATCTCCCGTTTATTTGATCAGCCTGAACCGACCACAACAATTGACCGCTTTTGGAATAGTTGACATCTTTGATCTGTCCGGCTTCGCTTTTCTTCTTAAGATACTCGCGAATCGCCTGTTTGGTTTGCTCATCGGTAGCTCTTAACATATGGGTATAATAATTGGCAGCTTTCTCCAGTTCCCAAACACTTTCCCGCTGATTCTCGCTGTGTCTAAACTCCGCAAAATAGCCCATATCCCAGAGAATATTAAAGGCATAATATAAGGTGTTCCGGTAATCTGCGGCGCGGTTTTCTTTATGCAGAGCCACTCGTAATTCATTTCCAATTTTATCTTCTTTGATCAGGTGTCCACTCATAAAACAATAGCCTTTAGAGGCCTGATTCATTTTTCTTAATTCTTCCGGGCCACTAATGGCTGGGCTCATGGAAGCAAAAACCAGATCAAAATAGCCTTCCCATCCTTCGGCAGCCAGATCCGCTGTCTCCCAGGGCAGTACCTTGAAGGTAAAATGATCGACATTTAAACTAGCGGTGTTCTCCTTGGTAAAATCGATCATATTGGGCGAAATATCAATTCCCACGACCTCACAACCGATTCTTAGGAATTCTTTGGAATAGCGACCAGCACCGCAGCCGATGTCAAGCACTCTGGCTCCCGGAAAAATGGCTCCCTTGCTTTTTAAAAGCAGCAGCACCGGATCGTCAACCATTTCCCTCTTCCCAATTTCATTAAATTCCGATGCCCGATCGTCCCAAAATTGCTTGCTCTCATTTAAATCCGTCTTTTTCTTACTATCAATCCATTTTTCCTCAAAGTTCATCACTTCTCCTTTTTTTGTTTTATAATTTTTACTAACCTATTTTTTAATTGCCCACTTTGAACACATAAAAAAAAGAGCTTCTTTTATAAATAAAAGAAACCCTTCCCATCTCAAGGTATTCCAAATCAAGCTACCAATCGTCCCCTGGTATTATCTCTATATCAAGGCAGGTCTCCTGACTAACAGTTCATCCTATTCTCACCTTCCCAGGCTTTAGCCCAGTGGTTTATTAAGAATTCGTCCCTGTTCACAGTGGTGGGTCCGTGCTTTTTAAGCTTCCCTATTCTCCGATCGTTATGATCGGCACCTTGAATTATTCACTTTTTGATGTCGATTATAGTCCGCATTTAGATAAATTCGTTATGCCAAACTAAAACCTAATTTAAATTTTATTCGTGTCATCAAACACTTTTTATTTTTTTGACATAATACCATTATAATTCTTTGATGTCAACTACAAAACGCTATATCCTGATCTGTTTATAAGAACTTTATTTGTGAAAAATCAATACAACCATCGTCGCTGACCATTTTTGAATCGGCGTGAACATATTCAATTTTTCCGACAAACATTTCATGCGAACCGGTGACAATGGAGTCTACAATCGTGCATTCAATATTAACCGGGCAATCCGATAAAATTGGAGCATTGACAAATTTAGCTTCTTCTAGATTGACCTTCATCACGGCCAGCTTATCCTCGTCCCGTTTGCTGTGACTGCCCAGATATTTAAAGGTTTCTTCATAGGCCTGATCAACTAGATTCACCACAAAACAACCGGATTCTTTGATCAAATGATACGAATACCGGGAGGGGACAATCCCGACCATAACCATCGGCGGATCATAACTGCAGTTTCCGCAATAGCCAACCGCCAGGGCATTGTTTTCGCCATTTAAGCCCCGACAGGATACCAACACCTTGGCCATTGGATTCAAACACGACTTCATATTTCCTTTTGCTTTACTCATAAATTCTCCTCGTTTTTTTACTTTTAAAGACTAACTCGACTGCCGGTAGCCAGATAGTTGACCTGTTCTCCCAGCATCGTTCTTAGAATTTGATAGGGCTCTTTCCCAGTACAATGGCAGGTGTAATAAACTGCCTCTGTCTTTTTAAGGGCGTTGCCAATTTCCTCAATCAATTCTTTTGCCTCCGGTTTTTTTTGGGAGCGATTATAAAGATGAAAGCCGCCAATGACAACCGTCGGCTGCAGATCGTAGTTTATCGCCATATGATCAAGAATATTGACAATGCCCCGATGGGCACAGCCTGCCACCAACACCAGCTGATTTTTTTCGCGGATGATCAGGTTCTGTTCATGACAAAAATCATCTGCCATCAGTTGCCCATCTTTTTCCATCAGCAGGTCAGCGTTGGCGGTGGAGCGGCAGCGTTGACCCTGAACATTTGCAAAAATACATAATTCATCATCAATCACGAAATCATTCGCCAAAAAGATAAAGCGCGGGTTGCAAAACAGTTCCTGATCCAAGCCAATATAAGCCTGACCATTTGCACGTTTAGAAAAATGATTTTCAAATGCTTGACCATTGAGATAGATAGCCGCCTTGTCATTGATCTCCATAAATGTTTTTAAACCGCCGCCATGATCATAATGGCCATGGCTGATGATCAGGGTATCCACTTCTGAAAGGTCAACCCCCAGTTTTTCGGCATTTTCGGCAAACAAACTGCTGGCCCCGACATCAAATAACAGTTTATGGGTTTCGGTTTCAATGTAAAGGCTCAATCCATGTTCGCTTCTGAATTCTTCTGATACTGATGTGTTTTCAGCCAATGTTACAATTTTCATTTAGCCACCCTCAGCCCTTTATTTTTAGCTTTTGTTTGCTGCTGTCTGATCCTCAGCCGTTTCTAAGTCTGCCTGATCCGTCACCGGTGCGTTTTTGTTAATCACTTTCTTCTTACTTCGTCCGCAGCCACAGCCTTTTCCAAACCCATATGCGTTTATTCCCGAACATCGTCCTAACCCTTTTCCACTGCCGGAACCCCGACCATGTGGTCCGGTTCGATCTCTTCCTGGCATTTTAAAGCCTCCTTGATATTATTAATATATGTTACTTATACTATTATTATATGTTTTTTCAAACATATGTCAATAACTATTTTGATTTCTGAGCAACTCATTCAAACTGCGCCTGATACATCTGCCAATAACTGCCGCCCTTCGCCATCAGTTCTTCGTGGGTTCCCTGTTCCACCACATCACCCTGATCCACTACCAGAATCAAGTCAGCATTCTGGATCGTTGACAACCGATGAGCAATGACAAAACAGGTTTTATCTTTCATCAGATGACGCATGGCCTCCTGGATCTTTTTCTCGGTGCGAGTATCGACGTTGGAAGTGGCCTCATCGAGGATCAGCATTTTGGCATTTAACAACATCGCCCGAGCAATCGTCAAGAGCTGCTTCTGGCCCTTGGAAATATTGGTTCCTTCATCACTCAAAATAGTTTCATAGCCATGGGGCAGATGCTCAATAAACGAATGAATGCGGGCAGCTTTGGCCGCCTGCACCACCTCGGCCATTGTGGCATTCTCTTTACCATAAGTCAGGTTTTCATAAATCGTACCATGAAAAATCCAGGTATCTTGAAGCACCATAGCAAAGGATTTTCTCAGACTGTCCCGGGTCAGTTCCTGGACCTCATTACCATCGACATAAATATTCCCGGCGTCAGTATCATAAAAGCGCATCAACAGATTAATAATGGTGGTTTTCCCGGCCCCGGTCGGACCGACGATAGCAATCAGCTTGCCCGCCTCAGCCGTTAGACTTAAGTTTTTGATTATCACCTGATTGGCATCATAGCTAAACCGGATATTTTTAAGCACGATATCACCATTTACATTGGTCAGCTCGGTCATCTTTTTTGTATCCTTGGCCTCAGACAGTTCATTCAGTAAGGCGAAGACCCGTTCAGCCGCTGCTAGCGATGATTGCAGATCATTCATGATATTGGCCATTTCATTAATCGGCCCGGAAAATTTTCGGGAGTACAGCACAAAGGAAGAAATTTGCCCAATTGACATCGTTCCGGCCAGATATAGTAGCGCGCCAAAGACACTGATGCAGGCCAAGGACAGGTTGTTAATAAAATTAATGGTAGGAAAAATCATACTGCCGTAGTATTCGGCCTGATAGTTGGCCTCCACGGCTTCTTTATTCTTAACATTGAATTTCGCAATGGTATTTTCTTCCTGGTCATATATTTTTAAGGTTTTTTGTCCCGACACCATTTCCTCGACAAAGCCATTGAGCTCGCCCAATTTTCGGGATCGCCGCCTAAACAGGGGGCGGGTTCTAGTAATCAGGTAGCGCGACATAAAGATTGAGGCTGGTACCGTAAAAGCAAAAACAAGCACCAGTTTGGGCGAGATCGCCAGCATCATCAAAAAGGAGCCCAGGACGGTGATGATTGCCGAGGCTACCTGGATCAAATCACTAGAA
>NZ_CAKMJU010000125.1:0-2114 GCF_927416815.1 uncultured Acetobacterium sp.
GCCTGTCCGAATCCGCAGCGAACAACAGATTAACAATTGGTCGGTACGGTAGTTGGGTGTTAACCAATTGCTCTAAAACAAACTACTGGCGCTATGACGATCAACCAAAAATCCGCTATTTTACGTATTTAAATAAGCGCTTGATATCTTCAATAACATTTTCGTCGATATCGATTTTTGGTGAGTAGCCACTGAGCGGTTTGGTGGCATCGATGCCCATTTTGGCGGTAAGGCCATCATCGCCGGTGGAAGGATCGAGGGTTTCGCCCATCATATTTGGGAAGATCATCACGCCCTTGTCGGCCTGGAGCCGAGTAGCCATGGCCCACAGCACTTCCTGTTCGTTGAAGACATCGACATCCTCATCCACAACAATCACCATTTTGATATGATGGTCCATTCCGAGTGCAGTTAAAATAACCTGTTGCGCCTGGCCTTCGGCGGTTTTCTTCATCGACACATAACAATGGAAAATGCCGCAGGAGGATAGTGGCGAATGAACGGCCTTGATGTTTGGCAGATTCTGTTTTAAAAATTTGGTAATATCCCCTTCCCGCTGGATTGAGACAATGGTAATGTGTTCGCTGCTCATGGCCGGGGTAATATCGTGGAAAATTGGCTTTTCCCGGTAGCGGATGGCATTGACCTGGAAGACATTTTCGGTGCTGCGGAAGCAGGCGTAATTGGTGTATTCGGCAAAAGGACCTTCCGGTTCCCGAACATTGCAGAGGACTTCCCCTTCCAGGACAATTTCAGCATAAGTCGGTACATTGAGGTCAATGGTGGCACAGGGTGAGACTTCCAGCGGTTCCCCGAATAATCCGCCAATAGCACCGTATTTTCCCAAATGATAGGGTATTGAAGCTTGCGAACCCAAAGCAATATTGGGATGAAGGCCAATACAAATGGCGGCTTTCATATTTTCGCCCCGTTCTTCACTCTTTCTGAAAAATTCCCACATCCGCTGACGGGAGTGGAAGGAAATCCCCAACTTATTTTTTCCTTTCAACTGCAGCCGATGAAAACCCAGCGTTTCTGCCCCGGTTTCGGGATCTTTGGCGACCGTCAGCCCCGAGGTAATATAGGGACCGGCATCGATGGGAAAATGGGTGATGATCGGCAGCTTTGTTAAATCGACATCATCACCAGTAATCAAATGGGCATTGCAGGGTGGGTTTTCGACGATTTTGAGATCATCAAAGCGATTCTTGATCCGTTCAGCAAACTCAAAGGACAGATCTTCGGTTTTAACGCCCATGGCTCTGGCAAACCGGTCTTTGGTACCAAGAATATTGGTCACCACCGGAATATCGCCGCCATCCACCTGATCAAACCACATCACCGGATATTTCCGCTGTTTTTCCAGCTCCATCATCAAGGTGCTGATTTCATATTCCCGCTTGACAGGTTCTGTCACATGACAGATTTCCCCATCTTTATCCAATTGTTCTAAAAACACCCGTAAATCCTGACTCATCTTTGACTTCTCCTTAATTGTGATCTTATTGACTACTTATAAAACTACAAATTGCTTTGGCACCTGTTTACCAACAGATACCAAAGCACTTAATTTTTCTTATTTTTTGGTCACATTAAAATTGATGGCAAAACACAAACGTAGTATCGACAATTTTTATATCATGTTGTTTGCATCAGGGCGAACAGGCAATCCCCTGTCTGATCCTGCGCGCAGGCAACGAGCCAATCACAAGCTTGCTTGTAGTTGGCGACTGCCCGCGACCAATGCGAAAGGAGCAAAGCGGATTTCGCATGGTGCAGCAAACAACATGATATAAAAATTGTCGATACTACGTTTGTGTTTTGCCATCAATTTTAATGTGACCAAATCAGTGATGCAATACTAGATGCTATCCTAGAACAAGACCAAACAGCAAGAGTCGCAGTTGAAACAGCAATCAAGGATGACTTAGTGGTTATCTTTGGTGAAGTGACAACTACTGCTGATGTTCAATACTCTGAAATTGCGAAACGAGTACTCAAAGAAATAGGGTATATGGAAGAGTTTTGTATATTAGAAAAGTTATCCAAACAATCTCCAGACATTGCACAAGGTGTTAATGAAACCTTAGATCATCAACAAGGTGCTGGTGATC
>NZ_CAKMJU010000126.1:0-5099 GCF_927416815.1 uncultured Acetobacterium sp.
TCATCTTGAATGATCACCATTCCGACAGTTTATTCACCAGAGCGGCCGTTCGAAAGAATTTAACCGGGATTCCCTGACGACAGGCGGCAACGCCGAGTGCGGTTGACAACATGGTTTTACCGGTTCCGGTGCCACATAGAGAATCAGATTCTTCTTTTCGTGGATAAAGGCCAGGGATTTCAGGCCTTCTGGAGTCAGATCCGAAGGCAGGGTGAATATGGTTATGTCCCACTGGACCGAACGGGAGCACAGCTCCTGTTCGAAATCATATCCGATTGTTATGAACGCCGGACCATCATTCTCAATACCAACCTGGAATTCTCCCGATGGGTCAATGTGCTTTATGATGAACAGATGACGGCCGCCATGCTGGATCGGCTATTGCATCATTGCCACCTGCTCATGTTCCCGGGACCCAGTAACCGGATGCGGGAATCCAGCATCAATGAATTATATCGCTCAATTTCAGACAATCAATTGAAAAAATAATAATTGCCTGCAATGCTTAGATTGCTCATGAAATTGCTTCGCATTTTAGCTTGCAAAACTATGGATTTTCCATAATGCAACATTCTGTATTTTTAACTTGCAACTTTCTGCAAAAAGTACTTGCAAAAAACATAAAGTTAAAATATAATATTTATATAGGAGGTTCTTGTAAATACTTTATTATCATTAAATTTTCTTACAAATTCAGTTAATGACTGTTAGTTTTGTGCTGCTCAATAAAATAAGAAGATTTAAACAAATGATCGGTTTAAAAATTGAAACAATATTGAAAAAAGAAAGGATATTCTTATGATTAATTTTAGTATCTCTGAAAGAGGAAACAAGCTCAAGGAACAATTTTTCGCAAATGATCCAGGAATATGCTCTGAAAGAGCAAAAATTGTCACTCAGGCCCATAAGGATTTTACTGCAGATCCAGCAGTTATACGACAGGCTAAAACACTTAAACGTGTATTGGAAAATGTTAGTATTTGGATTGCAGATAATGAGCTAATTGTAGGGAATCAGGCAAAAAAGCCACGTTATGCTCCGATTTTCCCAGAATTTTCTTTTGACTGGATTATTGATCAACTTGAAAATGAACCGTTTGAATTACGTAGTGTAGATAGATTCGATATAGATGAAGAAACTAAAAATGACTTGCGTTCAATACAAGAGTATTGGAAAGGTAAGACGGTTAACGACCGGGTAAAGGCACGACTTCCAGAAGAAACTTTTGAAGCAATAAAAACTTCTGCTGTTTATGCATTTGGTTATGCATTTGGGCTTGACTATGTAATTTGTTCCGGAATAGGTCATTATTCGCCTAATTATAAAACGATTCTTACAAAAGGTTTTCTTCAAATAAAAAAAGACGCTGAAAACAATATCCAATCAATGGGTATTCCAGCTAATGGGCGAGATTTAGATAAACACAATTTTTGGAGATCTGTGATTATCAGTTGCGAAGCGGTTATTGCTTTCGCAAAGCGTTACTCTGAACTTGCTAAAAAAATGGCAAATGAAGAAACAAATGATATTCGGAAAAAAGAACTTGAAGAAATCGCAGTAGTTTGTGAGCGAGTACCAGCTTTTCCCGCTTCTTCTTTCCATGAAGCATGCCAATCCTTTTACTTCTTTCAGTTGGTTCTTCAGCTAGAATCCAGCGGACACTCAATTTCACCCGGTCGATTTGATCAATATATGTATCCTTATTATAAGGCTGACATTGAATCAGCTAAACTAAACCAGGAACAAGCTCTTGAAATTCTGGAATGCTTGTGGGTGAAACTTGCTGAAATTAATAAAATCGGTGCTCTCGGCGGTTATCCCCTGTTTCAGAATCTTTGTGTGGGAGGTCAGACAAGGGAAGGACAGGATGCAACAAATGATTTATCGTATCTTTGTTTGGATGCTTCCAAAAATATAGGATTACATCAGCCTTCCATATCTGCAAGAATCTGGAACTTTACGCCAGAGGAATTCTGGAAAAAAGTTATTCAGGTTACTAAAACGGGAATTGGTATGCCCGCTTTGTACAATGATGAAGTTATAATTCCAGGCATGTTAAATCGAGGAAAATCAGTTGAAGATGCAAGAGATTACGCCATTGTTGGTTGTGTTGAACCAGGCGTACAAGGATATGAATATGGTTGGTCAGGAGGAAATGGCGATGCTCCATTTTTCAGTATGCCAGCGTGCCTTGAGTATGCCTTGAATGATGGTAAAAATATGTTGACGGGAGCTCAAACTGGTCCAAAAACAGGCTTGCTATCAGATTTTGAAACATTTGAAGAATTACAAAATGCTTATGATATCCAAGTGCAATATTTTATTGATCATTTTACGGTTATTACAAATGCTGCGGATTTAGTGCATCAAGAATTCACACCTTTACCTTTCCTTTCCTGTGGAATGGAACCTTGTGTCGAAAGAGGAATCGAAGTAAATGCAGGGGGGGCTAAATACAATACAATTGGGACAGCAGGAGTTGGGGTTAGTAATGCTGGCGATTCTCTTATGGCTTTAAAGAAGTTTGTATTTGATGAAGGAATCATTGAAAAGACTGAGTTTTTAGAAATACTGAAAAATAATTGGGAAGGCCAGGAAATACTGCGTAATCGTATACTCGCGGAAGTTGAACATTATGGCAATGATGACGACGACGCAGATAATATGGCCAGCTGGGTAGCTAAACGATATTGCGAAATGACAGAAAAATCAATGAGTTGTAGAGGCCCATATAGTCCCGGATTATATCCTGTTACTTATCACGTACTGATGGGTGCTGGTTTAGCAGCTTCTGCTGATGGAAGAAAAGCAGGGGAACCATTGGCTGATGGAATATCACCGGTACATGGAAGAGATACTAATGGACCCACTGCCTTGCTAAATTCTGCAGCCAAGCTCGATCATTTCATCAGTTCAAATGGAACACTTCTTAATATGAAATTTCATCCCTCAGCTGTCAAAAGCGAAAAAGGTGAAAGCTCTCTTGAAGCACTTACGAAAGGCTTTTTCTTTTCTAATGGTCTTCATGTGCAATACAATGTTGTTAGTTCGAAAAAATTACGAGATGCACAATGTAATCCAGCCAAATATAGAGATCTTGTTGTGAGAGTCGCTGGTTATAGTGCCCTTTTTGTAGGCTTGCATCCTGTTATACAAGAAGATATTATTACTAGAACAGAATTTATGGAAATGGCTTAAAGTATCGCTTAAGTTTTAAAATTTTTATCCGGATTTACCTTACGGTGAATCCGGATAAAAAATTAGGAAGGATTATTTAATGAAACAAATACTAACTGGTAATGTTTTTGATATTCAGCGATATACATTAAACGATGGACCTGGAATCAGAACAGAAATATTTCTTCAAGGATGTGATTTGAAATGTCCCTGGTGCCATAGCCCTGATTCACAATCTTATCATGGAGATCTTGCCTGGTTTCCAATGTTATGTGTTGGAATTGAGAAATGTGGAACTTGCATTTCCAGTTGTCCTAATGGCGCTATTGAACAGGGTGGTGAAATTTACTCTAAACTTACCAAGACAACTTTGCACATACCAAAACTTGATCGGAAAAAATGCAATACCTGTGGAGACTGTGCTAAAGTATGTTATCCTAAAGCTTTTTATTTAACTTGTCGACAAATGAGTGTCGATGAAATAATGGAAATCATCAAAAAGGATATGCGATATTATCAAACCACAAATGGAGGGGTAACTTTATCTGGTGGGGAACCAATGGTCCAATCGGATTTCACTGCCGCTATTCTTAAAGAATGTAAATCTCTAGGTTTACATACTGCTTTAGATACAACAGGTTTTGCGGCATGGAGTGAGTACGAAAAGGTGATTGATTATGTTGATTTGTTTTTATTTGACCTGAAATGCATGTCTTCAGATCGATCGGAAGAACTAGTCGGTGTACCAAATGAATTGATACTGGAGAATGCGAAAAGACTTGCGAAAATTGGTAAAAAAATTCAAATCCGTTACCCCATAATACCAACTTTGAATGATCAGAAAGAAAATATGGTATCAACGGCTTCATTTTGTAAGGATCTGGGAGACGCTGTAACAATGATACAACTTTTGCCTTATCATAGATTAGGGACCGTAAAATATGAACGGATCGGAAAAGATTACACTTTAAGTGATCTTGAACCTATGAGTGATATTCAGGCGGAAGAATATGCAAAAATTTTCCATAGTTATGGTTTGAAAACAATAGTTGGATAAAGATAATTAAAATAGTATTTCAAGTTCTGAAAATTAATTAAAACATTTAACAGTTTAACCAATTGATGTTATTAGACTTTTTAGGTTGAGTTATAAAGGTGAAAAAATTAGCCAACTTTTAGCCAACTGCCAACGAAAACCATTGGCTTGCTTGTGAGTTCATTGTTCAAGAATGGCATAATCAAGCCATTCTGAAACAGTTTAAAACACGTTTTTAATTCCGAGAGGTCGGGGGTTCGAATCCCTCAGGGCACGCCATACATCGCAGTGTAATCCCATTCGCAAGTTTTTTGTGGATGGGATTTTTAGGGTGGTATTGGTACCTGACACCAACTTATAAACTTTATTACAGAAGTTCAGGGTAGTGTAAGATGCCTGACATCGTCAATTACTCAGGTGGGCTTCGCCATTAAAATAATTTACTATGTGTGCCTGTTCGAACAAGCACTAATACCCTGAGATTTTCTTCTGTTTTATAAATAAGTAACCAGTCAGGCTGAATATGACATTCCCGATAGCCATTCCACTCGCCTGCTAATGGATGATCTTTGTTCTTTTCAGGAAGTGATTCTCCATCCATAAGTGCAGCGATAACTTGCTCTAACAATTCCTGCTTACACCCATTTTTAATTGCAGCTTTGTAATCTTTTTTAAACCTTGATGTGATTACAAGCTCATATTTTTTCAACGGTTTAACTCCTTAAAGAGCTCTTCGGTACTCGTAAAGTGTTTCGTCTTTGGATCATTTAATAATTCTTCTGCTTCTTGAATTGCAGAAATCGTATCCTGATTGGATACTTCAAGTCTAATTTCAAAAGGAATTCGATGTTCTCTGATCGATTGTCTTAAAAAGAGATTCACTGCC